>NZ_JALQDB010000005.1:0-62820 GCF_023631465.1 Caballeronia sp. GAWG1-1 | reverse complement strand
GGCAGCGGCCCTCGGGCCGCTGCCTGAGAAGCGACGGTGCGTTTCTTCTTCATCGGCATATCCATGACTTTTACCTCACCTCTCATAATATGCCTCGCCCACAGAATTACGGATAGGTCCATTCGACGCGCTTCTGCGTCGGCAGACTGATGACCTCGAGCTTCGTGAACAGGTTGATCTCCGCGTAAAGCTCGAAGAACCGATGCAGCAGTTCGCCGAACAACATCACATCGCCGTCACCCGAGAACGCCTGCGAATCGATCGTCACTTCGATCAACACGCCACGCTCTACGGCCCCGCCCGACACCTCTTCGAGCAGCGTCTCCGATACCCACAGAATGCCCGCCAGCCGCCTGCGATTGAGTTCGTCATTGGTCCAGTCGTAAAGCGCCAGCGCACCGCGCAACACTTCGGCATTCATCATCGACAGGAAGTTGGGCGCGAGGTGTGACAGCACGCGCCACTGGAAGCGATCGCCGGTCGGCGGGTACAGCGGCAACGTCGGCGCGACGAGGTTTCTCACGCCGACAAGCTCTGCTGCGCCGCCCACCATTTCGTCGATGCGTGCTTCACGCAGGCCCTTGCGCGGCAACAGGCCATTCGTGCCGGTCACGCGCAGTGACACGCTTTCTTCCGGCAAGTCCTCCATCGACTCCCATGCGTTGCCGCCGAAGATCAGCCACGTCTCATGCAGGCCGTCCATGCCGGGGCGCACGCGCGTATGGAAATAGCGCTCGGGCGACTCGTGCCGCATCATGCCGCCGCGATGACGGAAGTTCGAGAACGGCACGTATTCGAAACTTTGCGCTGTGACGTGATCGAAGCCGACCACGCCATCGACGGAATAGGTTTCGATGTGCTCGCCCTGATGGCTCGCCGGAATCACGCGGTATTCCGTTTCATGATGGTCGATCACGAGCGGTTCGGCGTCCAGTTCGAACAGATTGATGACCGGCGTGCAGAACAGCCGCACGTTGTCTTTGCTGAAGCGCATGTCGTGCGGATAGGTTTCTTTCAGCACGATTTCCAGTTCGAAATGCGTGGAGCGTTCCGGCAGCTCGTTCACGTCGAGACCGCAGATATCGACGAACAGGAATTTTTCGCGGAACGTGAAGTATTCGAGCAGCAGTTGATAGCCCGCGAACGCCGCGTCGGACTTGGGCCAAAGGCGTTCTTCGGGCGAGAAGCCAGCCGGTTCGATCGTCACGCCATCGAGCGGTAGAGCTTCGCCATCGCGCACTTCAGGGATACGCCAGTCGATCGCATGCACGTGTCGCGTGAGCGCGAGGTGCATGGCGAACGCGACGGGCTGATCGGCGCTCAGGTGCAGGCGCAGGCGCGAGAGGTCGGTTTCGTTGCGCTTGGCGGCGGCATCGAGTCTGAAGGCGAGCCGGATGATCGAGCGGCCATCGTGACGCACGCCCGGTCCCGCCTGCTCCAGACGCACGGGGTGCAAGTCCACCGGCTGCGTCGTGCGATACAGGCATTGGACGTTCTTCTGCGTAATACCGTCCGATGCGTCTCGGGTCACCGGAATCGGTTTGGATCGGACCGTTACGCCTGCGGGCACTTGTTCGGTGCGCTCGTGTTTCTCCATACGCGGGATCAATTCGACGATCGACAGCGACGGGATCATGCGCAGGTAATGCGGCCATAGCAGGCTCACGAGTCCTTCGGTCAGTTCGGGGAGTTCGTCGTCGAGTTTCTGCTGCAAGCGGCCGGTGAGGAACGCGAAGCCTTCGTATAAGCGTTCGACGTACGGATCGCGGTCACCGACGCGATCGAGATTGAGCATGCGGGCGCGGTCGGGATGAGCGCGCGCGAACTCGCGGCCCGACTCGCGCAGATAGCGCATCTCGGCTTCGTAGTAGCGCAGAACTGGGTCCTGATCCTGGCGAGATGGCGGGAAGTCGGGTTCGATGCCGCTGGTGGTGTCGTGCTTCATTCTGTTCAAACGGGTTACTGCAACTCGGGTGGCAGCGGCGGCAGCACGGGCGTTCCTGCGACCACGCCGCCCTTGCCGACGATAAACACGCGCTGCGGCATCTTGAAACCGCGCAGCTTGAGCAGATCAAGCGGTCCCGCGCCAACCTGTGCCTTCAGGTCGTAGTGCAGCGGAAAGCCGCTGTCCTGATTGAAGGTCAACGCGTAGCTTGTGCTGTCGAGCGGCTTTACTTTGGCGGTGCCAAGCAGACGCAACAGCGCCCAGTCACCATTCGCCTGGAACGCGATGCGCGTGCCCGCCGTATCCGATTCCCACGTCAGCGTCGTGCGCCCATTCTGACCGTTGCTCGGCCACACGATCGACGTGTACTGCTCCAACTGGTTGAAGTACTCGATCTTCGTGCCATCGATCGTCAGCACATTGCGCGTTACCTCAGGCGTCGGATGCGGCATAAGCTGGAACCGATAGTTCGCATCGCCCTGCGTGTAGAGTTGCGCGCCCAGCGTCGATAACTGGCGCAGCGCCGACAGGAACTCGGGATCGAACTGCAGCGCTTGCGGGGCGAGGTCGTTCGGGACCCATGCGTTGCCTTGCTGCTGCAAGATACCGGCGAGTTGCGTCGTCACGAAGCGCGAGATCAGCCCCGTATCGGGCTTGATGTAGCGGCCAATTTCGACGAAGGACGCGTCGGCGTCCGTGTCGGCGAACGGGTAATGGCCGTCGAATGAACTGGCGAACGGTGCGGCCACTGCCGAGCGCCACAGGTCGTTCAGACTGGCCGCGGCGGGTTGCAGAATCGTTTGCCATGCCACATCGAGCGGACGAGCGAACAGCGCGTCACCGAAGCCTGACCATTGCGAGCCGAGGCTCGCGGCGGTGAGTGCGGCATCGTCCCGCGCCTGCGTGAGTTCGGAGAGCTTGCCCTGAAACACGGCCTGCGCCATTTGACGCGCCATCGCCTGCGCATCCGCGCCGGTGGCGATCTGTTGCAGCTTTAGGCGCATGGTGGTGGCGACTGTCAGAAAGTGCGCGAGGGTGACGCCGCTGAAGTCGGCTGCGTTTTTGCTGCCGGATCTGCTGTTGGCTTTGGCGCCTGTCATCACGTCATCGCCCATCAGCGCGAGCAGCGGGCCGAAGGGTTTGTCGAGTGGATTGACGATCGGTTCGCTCGGGTTGTTCGTCTTTGTACCGATCATGTCCTGAGCCTTGCGCACCAGCGTGTCGGTCAGCGCCTGCGACGGACGGCCCGCTCCGGCCTGATATTCGACCGACTTCATCAGCGCGATCAACGGTGATGTCTGCGCATCGGTCAGGCGCGTAAGCTGGCTGATCGCTGCACTCAAGTTCGTGGCAGGCTGCCACTGGATGCTGTTTAGCATCGACTGCCACGCGGCGGCGTATTCGGAGAAGTAGCGCGCCCGCAGGCGCAGGCGCACTTCCTCCATGTCCTGCTGCGCTTCGAGCGCCGCACCGGGCACACGTGCGGCGCGTGCATCGGCGAGCACCCAATCGGCGCTGACGCGGCCTTCCTTCGCGGCCTTGTCGATGGCATCGCTCACAATCCCGTCCCACGCGGCGCGCGTATAGACGCCGGGAACCGTATGCGCCGATGCGAACAGGCCGCGCGCGTCCGCGCCGTTGAGCAGTGTCGGCAAGGTCATATCCGCATACTTGCCTTTCACCTGCGCGATCACGGATTGATAGAGCGTGTCATCGGAGTTTTGCAGACCGATCTGGTTGACCAGCGTGTTACGCGCCATGCCGACGAGATCGCTTGATCCGCTGAGACGCCATTCGGGATGCGCGCGGAGATGATTGGCATAGAAGGAGGCTAGGCGCTGCGAGAGATCGAGCCACTCGCCGGTGCGCATGTCTGGGTTCGCGGGCCATGCGCTTGGGAGTTGCCTGGACAGGAACGCGGCATCGGCGTGCTTCGGGTCAGCGAGCATCAGATAGGCTTTAAGCGCGTCGTAATCGCGTTGTTGCTCGTCGGCGTTAGGCAAAGCGTCGGCGCGGGCTTGCGATAACTGCGTGAGCGATGCTTCGAGGTGACGTCCAATCGGATCGCGCAGGTTTCGTGCGGCGATCGTCGAATACGGTTGCCAGAGTGCGGCCAACAATTCGTCATTGCGATTCAGGCCCGCGCGCAGATACCACGGTGCACCGTGCTGCTGGCGGTATTCGAGCTTCTCGATTTGCTGTTGAAGGTCGAGTTGCCTGCGTAAAGCGGCAGAGGTGTTCGGTTGAACGGCGAGCGCCGCATCGACCGTACTGCGCGCATCCTGAACGAGGGAGCGGTTGCCGATGAACGAGATCGTCATCGCCGCGCACCAGGCGATGGCGCCGATCATCACCAGAGCCGCCAGCGCGTTCGGCCAATAAAAGCCGATACGCCGTCCTTTGCGCGGATCGACGCGTGCGCCGATTTCACGCCAGATTGGCAGCAGCGCGCGCGGTTGCTCACGCGGCACCGTCGTCTTGTTCGCAATCCGTTCGGCCACTTCCTGCGCAACATCTTCCTCGTGTGCAGGAATTGGCGTCGGAACGGCGGGCGTCGCATAGACCGGCGCAAACATAACGCCCGCGAGCGATGCACGACGCCACTTCGATGCACATAACGTTTGCCATGCGCTCACGATTTGCTCGCGCCGCACATCGAGATACTGCGATATTTCGGCCAGATACCAAACCGGCTTCGCGTTGCCCAATAGCGCCACGCCAACGTCCGCTGCCGCCTTTTCGATCACGCTCAGTTCGTGCGTCAACAAGTTGGTCGATGCTTGCGTATCCGCGTTCAACGGCGTCGGAATGAATGCGCCCAGCGCATGAAATTCGTCAGGGCGCTCGCCGCGTACGCTCACCGTGTGCAGCAACGTCACCGGGGCTGCCCAGCCCAACTCACGCGCCAGATTCGAGAGCGCACGGGGCCGCTCCTCATTCACCGGCAGCGCTTCGCTGGCCTGCATCACGGGAATGACGGCATCTACCGGGCGCGCGCGGCGCAAACGGCGAAGCTGAGTGCGCCACGTTTCAGGGTCGATGCCATCGGGCGCGGCATGCACGAGGATCGTATCGCCCACCCGCAGTACGGCCGATTGCTTGAGACCGGGCGCGACTTCATCGACGAGCGCTTCTTCGCCCGTGAGCATGAGCCACGGCATCGCGCTTCGCCAGCGCCATCCGATCGAGACGCGCAGTTCGTCGCACAGCAATTGCAGACGAGGATCGCGCTTCTGCGCTTTCGCGGAACGCGTCGCTTCGCCACTTTCACCGATATCGCCGATCCATCGCGCGAACTTCCTGTACAGACCGAGCCACAGCGCCCCCGCGTGCACAACCAACACGACCGCAAGCACAAGAACGATCCTGAGCAACGCAGAAATGCGCATTTCCAGCGACGTGAGACCGGTGATATCGGCACGTCCCCACCATGCGAGCGCGCCCAACAGCGCAGCGATCAGGAAAGCGCCCAGCGCGACGCCCCAAATGATAAGGAAACCAGACGATAGTGATGTGGAAGCTTTCGATTCAAGCGCTTTCAGGTTGTTGCCCGGCGTACTCGGTGTGGTCATGCAAAGGATTCGTGTTGACGTAGAGAATGGCAGACTGCAAGCGATCGACAATCAGGTGTGGGCCTGCCAAACGCGATTCGATCGCGGCTGCGATGGAAAGCCATGCGTTTGCTGCGCCTGCATTGCCCAATACGCGATCCAGACGGCCATGCGATTCGCGGGTGGCGATGCCGGTGAAAGAGGCTTGTTTGAGCGTATCGAGTAGCGTGCTGTCGTGATTGCGCTCGAGACGCGTGAGCCACGCACGTGTGATGGTCTGAGGTTCGGCCTTGCCCCATATCGTTGTGTTGCAAATGAGATCGCGCAGCGACTCGACGCCGGCCAGTTCCTCGACCGGGCGGTGTAAGGTCGCAAGCACACGTATCGGCTCGGGAAGTTGATAGAAGCCCGGACTCAGCAGCACCGCAACAGCCGCTTCGCTGCTGTTGGCGGGCGGATCGGCGTCATGCCAGGCGAAGGCCAGAATCAACAACGCGCGACGCTCGCGCGAGTCGAGCCAAGCGTCGGCCAGCATCAGATTGTGCGGTGCTGGTTCAGCCGCGCATTCGAGTGCGGGCGCGCCTGCGATGCGCAACGCATCGCGCGCTTGCTGTGTGCGCAGGTCCATTTCGTCGGGATGCGCCAGCACGCGCGCGAGCGGTGCGTATTGCGGACCATATTGCGCGAGCGCTTGCAGCGCCGGAATCAGCGGCGCGAGTGCATCGACGAGCTTCAGTACGACGGTGGCGATTTTAGGTACGGCTTCGCATGCTTGATCATGCTCTTCGTTCGCCTGGTCCTCATTGTCCTCGGGCTCGGGCTGCGGCTCTTCAGACCACGCTTCATCGTCGAAGCGGTTGTGAACGACGAGCCCCGCTCCGCTGCGTGGCATTTGCGATTTGAACAGCGGCGTCGTCATGGTGACGATTGCGCTCAACTTGGACGTCACGGATGGCACGCAGTAACCCACGCCCAATACCTGCAAGGGCTTTTGCGCGATGCGCAGACGCGCAGCGAGCTGCGCGGCGCGCGCTGTGTTGCAGTTGTGCGCGTAGTGCCACGTCGCTTCATATGCGATGCGCGCGAAGCACAACAGGCCGAGGAACACCGCGTGCGGGCCGCCGATCACGGCGACCCAGAACGCAGCGCCGCTCGCGGGCTCACTCGATGGCCATATCAGCAGGATAAGCGGCGCGCCCACCGCGCAACACGTAAGCCAGATACCGAGCCACGGCAGCAGGCGCGGGCCATGTGCCGGATACGGATAAGGCTCACCGATGTCGGACAGATCAACCGGCATGTTTTACGCGAAGTTCACGTTCTGCAAGGATGAGATAAGGCGACAGCCGCACGCGCAGCGATGATCCTGCATCGCGTAGGGCTTGCCGTCGCGATCGGGGAACCGTTCGTCGCCCTCGGCAATCGTGGTTTGACCGTGGAGGTCGCATTGGGCGCTGTCGTCGCGGCGCGCGAGTGCGCGGCCCATGAACGTGCTGAACGGCGAGCCGCTTGTGACTTCGCCGCCGTGCTCGAGTTTGTCGCCGTAGCGGATGGGGGATTTCATTTGCAAACCTTTTTATTTGCATGCCCATCTTGAGGACACGCATTACAGAAAGCTACCACTGACAACCCTTCTCAAGGCTAGGGGTGACGTTTGGATCAAGAATAAAGCTTGACTTTTTCCGTGTACCATAATTTGTATATACCATTGAATAAATGTTGGCTCCTTGACTTACCATTTCGTATTCACCGGTAATCTTTCCGCGATTAACTTCAAGCCACGTCGAGGTTAATTCGTCCGGCCTACCTGCACTCAACGTCTGTTCGTCAGCAGATTTCAGCACTAGCGGAATTACAGATTTCGAATTCTGGTATCGGACAAACCCGCTTGAAAATTTCGTTGACTGATCGAAGAACATGCGAAATTCGAAGTCTTCAATGCCGTTAATGTCTGATGAGAAGCAGTAAACATCTGCAAATGCATCGCAATGGGCTACCATGGGGATGAAAAGCGATAGAAGGGAAAGCACCTTCATCAGTTTTAATATCATAACTTATTTTTCATTCGGCTCGATCTGGAGGACCGAGGCCCCGTCTTTGCGTTTACGCAAATTAAACAGTTCCAACCCTGCCGTTCCTAGTCGATACGCAGTCATCTATACGCGTTTGAGCAACTAATATTTTGTCTCTTCCCACCTGATACTAAATAGCATTGCGATGGCTTATAAATGTGACTCGCTTGACTCCAAACATAGATTACGTGAGTTTCCGGATAGCCAGGTGATGCCTGCGTCGATGTTTTCCATCGTATCGGCTCTGCTGTCACACTACGTGGGCTCACCGGAGAGAGACTGGCAACAGGCGGTGACGTAAGTACGACGCACCAACTCCCACCAGCGCGTCCCTCAAAAATTGTCCGTGAGGAATTTGTACCCGAAGTACGATCACCCGTGAGAATTATCTGATCATTGCCATAAGTTACTTCTTGCTGGAAGATATTCTCATCTGCCTCATAGTCCACGCCGCGAACCGTTTTCATACCGTCTGAAATCGATTCAAAGCATGTGCCATAGTGCGATTCTTCCCGCGCGGCAGGAAGCTTAGGTTCGGCATTAGCGAGACCCGGCACGGAAATATATAGGGAGAGCAGGCTAAGGAATCTGCGGCACATAACCGATAGTTATTTGTGAAAGAACGGGACAGACGTCGGAGGAGACCCGCATCGGTGCCATCGGACTTCTTCTGCCCATCCGATACTGCATTCTGCGCCACGCGATACGCCATGACCTCGCCATCAGCAATCGCGCGCACCGGCTCTTTCTGGCCAAGTCCGCAATCAGGCACTAGGTGCATGCCGCAATGCCAGCGACGATCCGAGGCAATCGGAAAGACGCCGCTATAGGTCAGCTCGAACTTATCCACCACATCCATCATCGGATCGGTTTTCCACTTGTCAGCAGGCATGGTAAGGCCTTCGGCCGTAAGGAAGGGGGACAACGCATGATTCTTATCTACACTCTTTCAAGAGCAGCTTAAGTGTGGCTAGCTGTTGTTTTGCGAAATGTAAATCTAGCTCATCTTCCAACCAACCTGGTTGATCCGCTGCTTCCTTTTTCATACGTTCGGATGCTTGCGAAAATATACTCAGATAATCCTTCGCAACCGTTACGCATGAGGAACTGACATTATTTATCTGCAAAACAATTTTTTCGGAATTCCGATTCAATTCGGATACCCCCTCCTCGTAGCACTGATGCAAAATCATTCCGCATCCAGAACCACAGGTTAGCCTATCGTTACTTGTGCGAGCCATACATTGCGAAAAAGCATCGCCGCTACTGTTTGGGCTCGCTGAGAAAGCAGAAGCTGAGCAAGCAAGCAGAGCCGCAAAAAATAACGTGTCTTTAATTGTTTTTGGACGCGAGTCGCTCGTGACTTCGCCGCTGTGTTCGATTCTGTCGCCGTAGCGGATCGGGGATTTCATTGTGGGCTGAGCTTTTTAGACTTTGTTCGACACAGCACGGCTTCGTTTCTTTCGTAATACGTGCTAACCAATTCACGTCTGACGTTGTCAATTTGAAGGTTAACAAAGTCGTCCCCACAAGCGGGCCGAATTTCGACGAATCGATGTTGTTTCAATGAGAATAGAAACACCATTGAGATTGTGTCTTTACCCATTCCTTCGTCCAGATACCACACGGAAAAGCCCTTCGTCCCGTTAAAAGCATAGTCCGCTACAGCCAGATGCAGCGTGCTTTCGGTATCAAAAGTCAATACTTGATACCGTTCTTTTTTACCTACCTCCGAAATCTTAACTTTTACTGAGCTATCGACACGATAAATGGACGTCGTCACAGAAGGAGCCACACGAAAATTCTTGTACTGGTCCGCTGCGACAGTTGGTCCGGTCAGAAAAAACCATAGAACAAACATAAAAAGTTTTAATATTTTCAATTTAGTTCTCTATGCGAGTCAGATCCGGCTTTATTGCCGAGCGGTGAGCGGGCGTCAGCAACTCAGGGAAGAAGTCAGCCATCGCATCCCATAATTGGTTCAGCATAAACACTGTATAAGCCTGTCTTTCGTTGTAACCATTCGGGCCACCATTGACAAGTCGATTGACGAAACCTACGTTATCCGCTGAATAATCTCTATCAACTACGCGATTAATGTTTAATCCTAACGAGAAAGGTTTGGAAATCCAATAGAATCCGCCGGAGTCACAGGCAAGAGACGCGTCTTCTCCAATCGAATCTGGGTCGAATCGCGGAAACCAAGTTATCAACTGACCACGATCCGACGGATTGAAGTCATAGTGCTTTGAGGTCTCTGTAATTCTGGGCGACGCGTTCGGCAGACGTTCAATATAGGAGCCGACGTGGGGCGGAAGTGCCCGGAATTTCCCGTATTGGCTGTAATTACCAGCCCAAGTTAATTGCATGATGCCCCGCCCGTAAAACGGTCCATAAAATTTAGTTGCGGGGTTCGCCGCTGAATAGTTCCCAAAACCCCACTCATGTAGCAGTCTTCGCGTACCTCCCAAGTTTCGCCACTGTGCAGTTTCAAGCAAAACCTGAGAAAGAAACATCGCAATTCTCTTTGTGTCGAATCCAAGGTACTTCCGAATAGTTTGATTGAGAGCAACGACGTGATTCTCGATGCGAGATGATGCGACAGTTTGCTTAAGAGTAAATGTGTCGTTATCTGTCTTAATGGCGGAGATCGGAGAACCGCTTGACGTGTAAAATAAGTACCGTGGAAATGTACACGCGAGTTCTCGCTGACTCAACCACCCACACTTCCTAAAGTGCCGAATAAACGCAAGCGGATGGAAGAACCAAAGCTTGTTGTCCTCACCCGACTGCACCTGCACTTGCCCCATGAATTGCGACTGCTCCACAAACTCGATGAAACGCGTGTACCCGTCAGGATCGACATCCTTGGGCTTTCCAAAAAACCCCTCCGGCTCTTTTAAGCCGCCGTATCGAGCTTCATTGTTACTCGCGTCCCACTCGCTCTTCGCATGGCAAATAAAGCCCTTTAGCTTGGCACGCACCGCCGCCTGTCCCTGTACGTACGATTTCAGGCTTTCCTCTTTACTGAATTCCTGAAGCGTAGCCGCATCAGCCGACTGTAGATCGGTCACGCCGGTGATCCGGCATAGTTCGTCATATCCGCACAGACCAGCCTGATCAAAAGGCGTATTGCCGTCCTCGATCTTCTGCCAGTCCATAAAGAACGGGAAATCCGCATCCGACAGTTTCTTCACCGTCTGCTGATTCACATTGATATATCCGACCTTGCCCTGATCGAACGGCACAGCCAGCCACGTCGCCTGTGCTTCTGCCGACAGCGAGGGCGTATCCGTACTCAGAATCCGCCCGAAGCGCAGCATCTCGTAGCCATCGCTCGGACACGTTCCGTAAAGCTTCGTGGCACGTTCGTATAACTGATACTCGTATTCGTCGAACTTATCCTTGATCGGCTCATCCGGCGTAAGCGCGACCAGCGTACCATCGCCCCGATCGATCCACGCGCGCATGAACCGCTCGCCGCGACTGAAATACGTCTGGACATACAGCGTATTGCCATCGCCCAAGACGCCCTCATTCAGCGCCGGAAAAAATGGCTTTGGGGTGTGTCCTCCAGTGTTCAGGCTTGCCATTCCCGGAGGCACGCTGACGAATGCGGATTTCTCAGGGATGACGAAGTACGTATGCCCCCAATAGTCCTTTGACACTGGCGTCTCCGGGTGCGACTCTCCCAGTGCCACCTTATGACCATTCTGCTCAAACCACGCCGTGAAATCCGCCTCGGTCATGAAGATCTCGAAGTGCAGATGAGTCTCGTTGTGATACTTCCCGACATAGCCGAGCTGATCCTTGCGATACACCTTTTTGCTCCCGCCGGGTTGAACGCCTTCGGTCTCGGCGAGCAGCCACTTAGGCAGCGCGTTGGGTGAGCTGTTTTGCGGAGCCTGGCTTGGCTGCAGCTGCGGCACAAGCCCCTGCATGCCCACGATGTCGAGCAGGTGCATGTACAGCGAATAAAACGTGATCGTGCGACCTTCGCCCGTGTCGGTCGTATGTTTGAGTAGCACGAAGCCCGTATTGCTGTTCAGCGCATTGGTGCCATCGGACTTCTTCTGCCCATCCGATACTGCATTCTGCGCCACGCGATACGCCACGACCTCGCCATCAGCAATCGCGCGCACCGGCTCTTTCTGGCCAAGTCCGCAATCAGGCACCAGATGCATGCCGCAATGCCAGCGACGATCCGAGGCAATCGGAAAGACACCGCTATAGGTCAGCTCGAACTTATCCACCACATCCATCATCGGATCGGTTTTCCACTTCTCGGCGGGCACGGTGAGGCCTTCAGCCGGAAGGAACGGGGGGCTGATAATCATGTTTTAGCGAGATTGAATATAAGTTTCTGCGAGCTTGAAATCGCTCTTGGGTAAATTCGGCAGCGGCGGATTCAGGCTCTGCGGCCCCTCAAACGTGAACGACGCCGCCTTGATCTTGAAATCCCCCGGACAGACCAATTCGATGCTGCCGTTCTCGATCTTGATCGCCGCGCCGCCGCAGGCGAGGACGGCGCGGGTTTTGCCGTTGACGAGCACACCCGCGTTGGCGCTGGAGACGTGCAATTGCTGGTCGGCATAAAGGTTCAGCGTGCTGTCGTGAGCCTGAATATCCACCGGGCCTTTTGCGAACAGCTTCATGCCCAGCTTCTGCGCACACAGCGAAATCAATTCGCCCGCAGCGACCGTGAAGCGCCTCACCGCACTGATATCGACGTGCTTGCCCGCATTGACGATCACGTTGTCGCCCGCCGCCTGCTGCACCGAGCGCGGCGTCACGAAGGCCATGCCGCCCGGCGCGCTCGCGAGCAGGCCAGCGCTTTTGAGTTGATCGAGCGTGTCCATCAAGCTTGCCTGCGTATCACGATCAGCAGGCTTGGCCTTCGCCTGCGTCGTCGCCTGAACCAGCGACGTGACGCGCGTCAAAGCCGATTGCAGTTCCTTCAGCGCGGCGTTCATCTCCAGATGCGGCGCATTCGGACTCGACAACGCATCCGCAGAAAAGAACAGCCCCTTCGATCCGTGAATGGTCGCGTGGCCCTGCGTGTGAATTTCGACGCCTTCACCGCGAAGCTGCTTCTGGTTGTCCACCAGATAGCCCATGCTCACCGACGACTTCTGATAGATCGTCGCCAGCTTCACGCCTTCGCGGCCTTTGAAGTCCTCGAAGCGCACCTTGTTGGCGAGCAGCGCCGAGCGCCACACCGAACGCGAGTTCCAGCCCTCAAGCCCGTGAACGTGATTCGTGTGTGAATAGTCGAAGGCGGCGAATCCTATATAGGGCCTGTCGATATCAGAATTTGTGAAAAAAATTCTGACTTCCGTTTTGGGTAGCAAGGGCGCATGAAACCCGCCTTCGCGCGAGGCCGACGGCGTCATCAGCCGTAGCCGCATGCTGTTCGATCCCGACTTGCCCGCGCCACGATGGAAGTGAAACCTGACCAGATACCGGCCATGCGCGTCTAAATCCGCATAGGGGCTGCCCTCGGCGCTCGATTCGATCGTCGCGATGATCGAGCCGTTCATCCATTTCCAGTCGCGCTCGGGGACGTACTCGGGCCGCCATATCTTGTCCGCAGGCGTGGCTTCGAATTCGTTCAGAACCGGCTTGGAGAGCGAACCCGTCGTCTTGAGCTTGACGATCACCAGACCATAAGGCGCTTTCGGCAACTTGTGGTTGGTGGTCGTCAGCACCCAGCCCGGATACAGCCCGGCGATGTTCGTCGTGCCAGTGTGGATGACCTGCTTCGAAGCAATGTCCTGCGCACGAACTTTGGTGAGCGCCTGCGCCTCTTCCGGAGTATGGAAATGCTCGCTGCTCCGATCGATTTGGCCATGGAGCGTTTTGTCGCCTCGATCCACATACGCGATCGCGGACACCGGCGCATTGGGCGTCCGATAGTTGTGATCGCGCAACTCGACGCTTTCAGGCAGCAGCGTCTGGCTGCGCTTGATGCTCAGCAGCGCTTCGTGAAACTCGCCGTCCAGACCATTGGGACGGATGTAGGGCACGTCGATCGAACGCATGTAACCGTTCGCACGGTTATCCACCACGAGCGTATCGCGATGGGTTTTACTGTCGAGCGGAGCGTGCCTAAAGTACCAATACAGCCCATGCCGTAAGCACTGACGTCGGAAAAATTCAAGAACACTTTCCTCGTGCATCAGCAGTTGATCGTAGCGCTGATCGACGCCCTCAAAATTCAACTCGATATCATGCGGAAAGAGATGTTCACGATCGACCAATAGCTCGTAGAAAATGTCCTTGAGCGTCTTCTGTAAAAAGACGTTTGACGTCTTCGTCAGATCGAGTAAGGACACACGTGGCGCGATCTTCAGACGGAATTGCGCACCATCGTTGCTTGAACTCTGGTGCGTGAATTCACGGACTACGCCGTGCAAGGTCCGCGCGTGACGCGATGCGGTGTCGAGGTACTTCAGCGCCGCGCGCTCCTCGACGACGAAGGACACGTTCTTGCCGAGAAAGTGGACGCCATCGAGCGTCTGATCGTCGGAATAGATGAGGATATCGAGTTCGAACAACTCGTTCATCGCTTCCGTGATGGTGTATTCCAGCGGACGGACCGGGACCTTAAGTCCTGCGACAGTCAATGAGAGGTGCTGGGAAAGCCATGCGTTGCGATCTTTGATCGCCGTCAGAAAATCGGTTGCAGCCATGTCTTGCGTTGCCTCGTGTTCGAAAGGACGACGAAATTACTTTTTCGACCACGGGCCATTGTGACGCAATAAATTGCTGCCATTAGGCAATGAACTGAGCGGGATTCTGTAGGAACCGCTGAATATTCCGCAGATTCAAGAAGTTATATGCGTGTGTGCTGGAACGGTTCAGGTCAACATTCGGACTTGTCCGATGCGACATTCGATGCTTGGGCCACGCTTACCGATATTGGGCCGCACCACACCAGACCGGCGGCTTGCTGTTTGAACTCCGGGGAAAACGTACGTCGTTGCTTGCTCATCAGACACCTCTTCATGGCGACCATTCTCGCCTAAATCAGCGTCCGGATTCATTAGACCAATACACAGTGAAGTCAAAAACGCCGCATACCTAATAATTGATTAACCACAAGCGCGAACAATGGGAAGTGCTCAAAGGGTTTGTGGGAAATAGCGAGGAACCAGTTGTGCTTCAGAAGCCGGTTCCAAAGCTGCTTTCTTTGGTTACTTTCTTTGCAGCAGCAAAGAAAGTAACCCCTCCGCCGGGCAGGCGGCTACTGCAAAGAACCGCAAGAAACCAGAGCAACTTCCCCGAAGAAAAAAAGCGCCCCAACCAGATACAAAAATAAAGCCAGCCGAAACCCAAAAAAATCACTTACACAAAACCCGCGCATGATGCGCAACATGCTCCCCCACGAACGTGGAAATAAAAAAGTACCCATGATCGTACCCATCGTGCTTACGCAAGACGACCCCTCGATGCCCCGCCTCCCGAGCATTCCGCTCGAAAACATCCGGAAAAAGCTGCCCGTCGAGAAACTGATCCGCAAGTCCTTGATCGATCAAGATCCCGCCATCGAAACGCGAAGCCGCATCGCCGATAACGAGTTCGCTGGCATCGTATAGCTTCCACGCTTCGCGATTATCACCAAAATATCCGGAGAAAGCCTTAACGCCCCAGGGACACAAAGACGGCGCGGCAATTGGCGCAAACGCCGACACCGAGCGATAAAGATCAGGATTACGCAACGCGAGCACGAGCGCACCATGCCCACCCATCGAATGCCCGAAAATGCCAATCCGGTCCTCGCGCAACGGCAGCTCTCGCAAAACCAGCTCACGCAACTCCTGCGTCACATACGAATACATCCGATACCGCTCGGCCCATGGCGCCACCGTCGCATCGACATAAAAACCCGCGCCAACGCCAAAATCCCACGCATCGGATTCGCCCGGAATACCCGCTCCTCGCGGGCTCGTATCCGGCGAAATCAATGCAATGCCATGCTCGGCAGCGTAACGTTGCGCACCGCCCTTGATGGGAAACGTCTCTTCGGTACAAGTCAGGCCGGCAAGATAAAACAACGCCGGCACGCGCGAATGGGCAGCCTGCGCGGGCAGAAAAACCGAAAAGCGCATCGGCAGGCCAATCACGTCCGACTGATGCCGGTAAATACGCTGCACGCCATCGAAACAACGGTGTTCTTCGACGAGTTCGAGCATGGCTGCATCCTCTCTCAATAGATCACGACGGAACGAATGGACTCGCCCTTCTTCATCAGGTCGAAGCCTTCGTTAATACGTTCAAGCGGCAAATGGTGCGTAATCAGATCGTCGATATTGATCTTGCCTTCCATGTACCAATCGACGATCTTCGGCACATCCGTGCGTCCACGCGCGCCGCCGAATGCCGAGCCCTTCCACTCGCGCCCGGTCACGAGCTGGAACGGCCGCGTGCTGATCTCCTGCCCCGCCGCCGCCACGCCGATGATGAACGACTGTCCCCAGCCCTTGTGCGTGCATTCGAGCGCCTGACGCATCAGCTTCACATTGCCCACGCATTCGAAGGAATAGTCCGCGCCACCATCGGTGAGTTGCACGATATGGTCGACCACGTTCTCCACTTCGTTCGGGTTGATGAAGTGGGTCATGCCGAACTTCTTCGCAAGCTCCACGCGCCCCGGATTGATATCGACACCGATAATCTTGTCCGCGCCCACCATCTTCGCGCCCTGGATCACGTTCAGGCCGATGCCGCCCAGCCCGAACACGACGACGTTCGCGCCCGCTTCGACCTTCGCCGAATACACGACCGCGCCCACGCCCGTCGTCACGCCGCAGCCGATGTAGCAAATCTTGTCGAAAGGCGCGTCCTCACGCACCTTTGCGACGGCGATCTCCGGCACCACGATGTAGTTCGAAAACGTCGACGTGCCCATGTAGTGAAAGAGCGGCTTGCCGTCGATGGAAAAGCGCGAGGTCGCATCGGGCATCAAGCCCTTGCCCTGCGTCGCGCGAATTGCCTGACAGAGATTGGTCTTGCGCGAGAGGCAGAATTTGCACTGACGGCATTCCGGCGTATAGAGCGGAATGACGTGGTCGCCCTTCTTCAGCGTGCCGACGCCCGGCCCGACATCCACGATCACGCCTGCGCCTTCGTGGCCGAGAATCGCGGGGAACAGGCCCTCGGGGTCGGCGCCCGAGAGCGTGTAGTAGTCGGTGTGGCAAATGCCCGTCGCTTTCACTTCGATCAGCACTTCGCCCGCGCGCGGGCCTTCGAGATCGACTTCCTCGATGGTGAGCGGCTTGCCTGCTTCCCATGCGATTGCTGCTTTGGTCTTCATCGTTCAAGGCTCCTGATGTGGTTTGATAGGAATTAGCGGATCACGTTCAGCGCTTCGTAGCATGCGCCCATCGTGTGATAGTCGGTCTTGCCGGCGGGGCTTTTCTCGTCGTTGTACTGGCGGTTATCGCGCGTGAGGATGCGATACCACGCGCCGTACTTGTGATCGACGAAATGTGCCCAGCTATAGGTCCACAAACGGTCGTAATCGTTCCAGTAGCGCGTCGCGGCGGCGCTGTCGCCATCACGTTCGGCGCGATCCGCGAGCAAGGCCGCGGCCGCGAACGATTCCGCCTGCACCCAGAAGTACTTGTCCTCGTCGTAGAACTTGCCGTCGGGATCGAAGCCGTAGACCATGCCGCCGTGCTCGTCGTCCCATGACAGTTCCATCGCGCGATCGAAAAGCTCACGCGCACGCGCGACATGCCACGCTTCCGGACGATGCCGGTCGAGAATCATCAGCAGCTTCGCCCATTCGGTCTGATGTCCCGGCTGAAAACCCCAAGGCCTGAAGATGTTGCTGCGATCGCCCTTGTTGTAATCCCAGTCGACAGACCAGTCCGGCTTGTAGTGCTCCCACACGAGCCCGCCCGCAAGCGCTGCCTGACGGTTCACCATGTTGTCGGCGAGGAGCGCCGCGCGGTCGAGATAGCGCGCTTCGCCGGTCGCCTCGAAGGCGGCGAGAAACGCTTCGCACGTGTGCATGTTGGCGTTCTGGCCGCGATAGTCCGACACCTTCCAGTCGGCGCTCGCTTCGTCCTTGTACAAGCCGTGGGCGGCGTCCCAAAAGTGCGTCTCCATTAGTTGCCAGGTTTCGTCGAGATAGGCGCGTGCTTCGTCGAAACCCGCTTCGATCGCCTTCGCATACGCAAGCACGACGAACGCAAGGCCATAACAATGATTCGTCGCATCGGTGACGTCGCGGCCGGAGAGCGTCCACGCGTAGCCGCCCGTTTGCGGGTTGTAGTGAAACTCGCGCAGATAGTCGATGCCGTGCTTCACGCCGCCGCGATATTCGTCGAGGCCGAAGTGCTTGTGCGCCATCGCGTAGTTGAAGACGAAGCGCGTGCTCGACACGAGATGCCGCGACTTGCGGTCGTAGATCGTGCCGTTGTTCTTGTAGTAGTGATAGAACCCGCCGTTCGGATCGAGACAGTGCGGGTGATAGAAGATCATCGTGTGCAGCGCGTGATCGAGCAGGAATTCGCGCGAGCGGAAAGCGGGTTGCGACGGTGCGGATGCGGACATGGCTGATTTCGATGTGGTCAGGGGCAGCTCATATGAAGCGGTTCTTCATGAACCGGACGGCGCGAACTTCGGTCGAGCGCAAAGTTTAAGCGGTAAAAGAAAAACGCGGCGCGGGGTCGGCGTGGGTTCGCTCTAGACATGGCACTTTGCGTAGCCGATGCCCCGAGCGCCCACGCTCAAAACCAGTCATGCGCGCGCTGGTACAGATCGATGAAGCGCGCATACCGCGTATCGAGTGCGGGGTTCGTTTGCGGAATCGCGACCCGTGTCGCGGATGGCGCGAGCGCGTGAATCTCGTCGATACGAAAGTGCCCCGCCGCGATGCCGCCGAGCATCGCCGCACCGCGCGTTGCCGCGTTCGGGCAATCGACGGCGTGGAGTTCGGCTTGCAGGGAATCCGCGAGCAATTGACGCCAGCGTGCATCGATGGAACCGCCGCCCGCAAGCCGCAACGAAGTCAGCGGCGTGCCGTGCTGTCTGATGGCATCGAGTCCCGCACGCAATGCGAACGTCACGCCTTCGAAGGCGGCGCGCATCAACGTGCCGCGCGAATCGTTGAGACCGAGGCCGAGCCAGCCGCCGCGCGCTGCCGGGTTCATCCACGGCGAGCGCTCGCCGCTCAGGTACGGCAGGAACGTGACGGAGGCGCTCGGGTCGGCGGCGAAAGCGTCGTCGTAAGCGGCCGGCCACGATGCATAACCAAGCCAGCCGCGCACCGCTTCGAGCGCGACGCCCACGTTTTGCATGGCCGCCATGCGATACCACGCGCCGCTCGCCGCGCGATACGTATGCAGTCCGTGCACGGGTGCGGGCGCGGCGTCGCACATCACGATGATCTGACCGCCGGTGCCCGTGGTGAGAAGCGCGTCGCCGTCGGCGGTGAGGCCGCTGCCGAGCGCGGCGCATGGCGTATCGCCCGCGCCGACGGCGAGCGGAATGCCCGCGCGCAAGCCCAGTTCCGCCGCCGCTGCCGCCGACAACGTGCCCGCCGTTGCATGCGATGCCGCCAGCGGTGCGAACCACGCGCGCTGCAAACCCAGCTTGTCGATGAGCGCATCGTCCCATTCGCCCGATGGCGCGGCGAGCGCCGTGGCGCATGCATCCGATGCATCCGTCACGAACGCGCCGCCCAGACGCGCGCGCAGCCAGTCCTTCGGCTGCAATGCCCAGCGCATCTGCGTGACAAGCGTGCTTTCATGCGCGACGAGCCAGCGCAACAGCGGACCGGCCATGCCCGGCGCGACGGGGTTTTGCTGCGGCTCGGGCCACGCATCGAGCAGATGGCTCGCGCGCGTGTCCGGCCAGAGCATCGCGGGGCGCAACGCGCGGCCGTTGGCATCGGCGGGAACGACGCCATGCATCTGACCGGAAAAGCCGATCGCGCGCACCGCCTGACGTTCGTCGACGGGAAGATGCGCGGCGGCATCGGCGAGCGCGGCGTACCAGGTATCGACGGAAGTTTCGGCCCAGCCGGGATGCGCGCTCGTGACCGAATAAGCACGGCTCGTCATGGCGACCTCGTGGCCGCGTTCATCGATGATGGCCAGTTTCAGCGAACCCGTACCGAGATCGATGCCTAAGAAACGCATGGGATTTCGTGCTTCGGAAGGAGTAAGGGAAAACGCGTAAATCGCGGGTTAACCCCGCCAATACGCGACGAGCATGAAAAACGGACTATACGCGCGCCGCCATGAACATCATAACGAGCACACGAAGATGGCAGCCTTTCGTCACACGACGGTTCTGCTTCGATAACCGCCAAACCCCTTGTAGCAAGGACTTCCGCGAAACGCAAATGATCCGGGCGCGCTAAATATATATCGGCGTGCGAACGCGGCGTATAGCGTCCCATGGTCTTGTTCGCGCATTTTGATGCACTTACCGTGGAGGCCACACAAATGCCAAGGCATACAAGGAGAGAGACATGGCTTCGAACAAGGTGCATCCGGTGGACGAGCGTTTGCCGACAGGACAGTTACTGACACTTGGCATCCAGCACGTTCTCGTGATGTACGCGGGCGCGGTTGCGGTGCCGCTGATTCTCGGCGCCGCGATGAATCTGTCCAAGGATCAGATCGCGTTCCTCATCAGCGCCGATCTCTTTTCATGCGGCGTCGCCACGCTGATCCAGACGCTCGGTCTCTGGATCTTTGGCATCCGCTTGCCGGTCATCATGGGTTGTACTTTCGCCGCAGTCGGCCCGATGGTCGCCATCGGCACCAATCCTTCGCTCGGCATTCTCGATGTGTTCGGCTCGACCATCGCGGCCGGCGTGATCGGCATCGTGCTCGCGCCGATGATCGGCAAGCTCCTGCGTTTCTTCCCGCCAGTCGTGGTCGGCACGGTGATCGCGGTGATCGGCTTGTCGCTGATGGGCGTGGGCATCAACTGGGCGGCGGGCGGTGTGGGCAATCCCGACTACGGCAATCCCGTTTATCTGCTGCTGTCGCTCGTCGTGCTTTCGCTGATTCTGCTCATCAACAAGTTCGCGCGCGGCTTCATCGCCAATATTTCGGTGCTGCTCGGCATTGTCGCGGGCTTCGTGATCGCCGCCATGCTCGGCCGCGTCAACATGGACGGCGTCGCGCACGCCCCGTGGGTCGGCGTCGTGCTGCCGTTCCACTTCGGCTTGCCGCACTTCGACGCGCTGTCGGTGGCGACCATGGTCATTGTCATGTTCGTGACCTTCATCGAGTCGACCGGCATGTTTCTCGCGGTCGGCGATCTCGTCGATCGTCCGGTGGATCAGAAAGCGCTCGTGCGCGGCCTGCGTGTCGATGGCCTCGGCACGCTGATCGGCGGCGTCTTCAACTCGTTCCCGCATACGTCGTTCTCGCAAAACGTCGGGCTGATCGGCGTGACGGGCGTGAAGAGCCGCTTCGTCTGCGCGACCGGCGGCGTGATTCTCGTCGTGCTCGGCCTCTTTCCGAAGATGGCGCAAGTGGTCGCTTCGGTGCCGCCGTTCGTGCTTGGCGGCGCGGGCATCGTGATGTTCGGCATGGTCGCGGCGAACGGCATCAAGACGCTGTCGCGCGTGGACTTCTCGACGAACCATCACAACCTGTTCATCGTCGCGGTGAGCGTGGGTATGGGCATGGTGCCGGTGGTCGCACCGAAGTTCTTCACGCAACTGCCGCATGCGCTGGAGCCGATTCTTCACAGCGGCATCTTGCTGGCTTCGGTGTCGGCGGTGATTCTGAATATCGTGTTCAACGGCGTGCGCAAGGAGCGCGATGCGCGCCGCGAGATTCGCGAGGCCGCACACGAGTTCGACGGCGCGGCTCATGCGCGTGAAGCGCAGTAAGAGCAGATTCCTGTAGTGCTTGCGTTGAGCGCCGCGGTGTAAGCCGCGGCGCTTTTTTTACGTCGCGCAAGAACAGCAGGCGCTGTTTCGCACGATCTCAACCCGCCGATGCCGCAACCGGCGCATCTGCCTCGCGCGGCATGTCTCCCGTATGCTCGATCCATCCGCCGCCGAGCGCCTGATACAAGCTCACTAGTTTAGACAAACGCTCAGTGCGCGCCGTGATCAGCATCTGCTGTGTCGAATACAGATCCTGCTGCGCTTCGAGCACGCCGAGATAGCTATCGACGCCCTGCTTGTAGCGCAATGTCGAAAGATCGAGACGCCGCTGCTGTGCGCTCACTTCGCGCGTGAGCGCCGCGATTTGCTGATCGTAAGTGCCGCGGGCCGCGAGCCCATCGGCGACTTCGCGGAAGGCCGACTGAATGGCCCTCTCGTACTGCGCAATCTCGATCTTCTTCTGCACGTTCGCCAGATCGAGATTGGCCATGTTCTGACCGCCTTCGAAGATCGGCAGCGTGATGGTCGGCGCGAAACTCCATGCTGCCGAACCCGGCTTGAACAACCCGCCGAGCGACGGACTCAGCGTGCCGAAACTGCCGGTGAGCGAAATGCTCGGGAAGAACGCCGCGCGCGCCGCGCCGATGTTCGCGTTCGCCGCCAATAAATTCTGCTCGGCCTCCATGATGTCCGGACGGCGCGTCAGCAGATCCGACGGCACACCCGCCGGAATATCGGTCAACAGGTGCTGATCGTCGAGCGGCATGCCGCCCGCCATCTCGGCGGGCATCGGCTCGCCGAGCAACAGCACGAGCGCATTGACGGCTTGCGCGCGTGCGCGCTCCTGCGCCTGGAAATTGGCCGCCGCGCTTTCGACCACGGTCTGCGACTGACTCAGTTCCAGTTCCGATGCCGTACCGTTATCGAACTTGAGCTTGTTGATACCGTATGAATCGCGCGCGGTCTTGAGCGTCTGTTGCGTGACTTGAAGCAGGTCGTCAGCCTCCAGCACTTGCAGATACTGTGTCGCCACCTGGGACACGAGCGATAACTCCGCTGCCTTGCGTGCGTACGCCGTTGCAAGATACTTCGCGAGCGCCTGATTCCTGAGACTCTGCACGCGGCCGAACAGATCGATCTCCCATGCGCCGTTCAACCCGACCGAATACTGATTCGAGATCGTCTGATCGAGAAACGACAGATCTTTCGGCGTGCGCTGCTTCGACTGGCCCGCTTGCGCGCCGATAGTCGGAAACAGTTTCGAACGCACGACACGGTACTGCGCTTGCGCCGCCTGCACGTTGAGCACGGCGACGCGCAGATCGCGATTGTTCTTCAATGCGATATCGATAAGCTGCTGCAAACGCGCATCGACGAAGAAATTGCGCCAGCCAGTGTCGGCCGCGGACACGCCGTTTGCATTGTGCGCCCCCGGCGGTTGCGTCTCGTACACACCGCCTGTCGGAAAGCTCGCTGCGACTGGCGGCAAGGGGCGCTCGTATTTCGGCGCCATCGTACAGCCGGTCGCGATCACGGACACGGCTGCTGCAATCAAAGAAAATCTACGCATCTCAATGTCCCTGCTTGCCCGTGCCGTTGCCGTTGCTGTTGCTGTTGCCCTTTCCCTCGCCGTGCGAGGCATTGGCACGTTGCCGTTCGTAATGCGCGATCGCGGCGTCCGCGTCTTCCTTGTCGCCGCCGAAGCGCGCGCGCACGACGACGAAGAACATCGGGACCATGAAGATGGCGAGGAACGTCGCGGTCACCATGCCGCCGATCACACCGGTGCCAATGGCGTGCTGACTCGCCGAGCCCGCGCCATTGCTGATTGCGAGCGGCAAGGTACCGAGAATGAAGGCGAGCGAGGTCATCAGGATGGGACGCAGACGCAGACGCGCGGCTTCGAGCGCGGCCTCGATCGGTCCGATCTTTTCGGAGATCTGCAAGTCGCGCGCGAACTCGACGATCAGAATGGCGTTCTTCGCCGACAGGCCCACCGTGGTCAGAAGACCGACCTGGAAGTACACGTCGTTTTCGAGTCCACGCAAGGTGACGGCAAGCAACGCGCCGACCACGCCGAGCGGCACGACCATGATCACGGAGAACGGGATCGACCAGCTTTCATAGAGCGCCGCGAGACACAGGAACACCACGAGGATCGAAATGCCGTACAGAACCGGCGCCTGCGAACCGGATTGAATCTGCTGGAACGACAAACCCGTCCATTCGTAGCCAATGCCTGCCGGCAACTTCGCGGCGATGGCTTCGATGGCCTGCATGGCTTGGCCCGTGGAGCGGCCCGGCGCGGCCATGCCCTGAATTTCGACTGACGAATTGCCGTTGTAGCGTTCGAGCTTTGGCGAGCCGAAACTCCATCGGCCGGTCGCGAACGACGAAAACGGCACCATCGAACCGGCGTTGTTGCGCACGTACCAGCTATTGATGTTGTCGGGCGACATGCGGAACGGCGCGTCGCCTTGCAGATACACCTTCTTGATCCGGCTGTCGACATCAAGGAAGTTGTTGACGAACGAAGACGCCCAGGCGATCGAAAACGTCTGGTCGATATCGGAAGCCGACACGCCTTGCGCAAGCGCCTTCTCGCGGTCGATGTCGACCTTGAACTGCGGCGTGTCGTTCAAGCCGTTCGGGCGCACCTGCGCAAGCGACGGATCTTTCGCGGCCAGACCGAGCAGCATGCCGCGCGCTTCCATCAGCTTTTCGTGGCCCACGCCGCCGCGATCCTCCAGCTCGAAGTCGAAGCCCGACGCGGTGCCGAGTTCGGGAATCGACGGCGGATTCACCGGAAACACGAGCGCATTGCGATAGCCCGCAAACTGTCCGAAAGTTCGGCCGACGAGCGCCTGCACTTTTTCGTCCGCGCTCTGGCGCTTGGCGAAGTCCTTCATGCGCACGAACACGAGGCCGGAGTTCTGGCCACGGCCCGCGAAGCTGTAGCCGTTGACCGTGAAGACGGACTCGACGATCCCGCTTTCCTTCTTCAAAAGATAATTGGCCACGTCGTTCAGCGCGCGCTGGGTCATTTCCTGCGTGGAACCGGCGGGCGTGGACACGAGCACGAACATCGTGCCCTGATCTTCGTCGGGCAGGAACGCTTTCGGCAGCTTGGTGAACAGGAGGCCAACCACCGCGATGACCGCGAGGTATAACACGAGGAAGCGCCCCGAGCGCCGAATCACACGCGCAACGCCGACCTGATACTTGTCGCGGCCCTTGTTAAAGGTCCGATTGAACCAGCCGAAGAAACCCGTGGTCTTTTCCTCGTGACCTTGCGGCAAGGGCTTCAGGATGGTCGCGCACAAGGCCGGCGTGAGGATCATCGCGGTCAGCACGGAGAGCACCATTGCCGAGACGATGGTCAGCGAGAACTGGCGATAGATCGCCCCGACCGAGCCGCCCGAGAACGCCACCGGCACGAACACCGCCGACAGCACGAGCGCCACGCCCACCAGCGCGCCGGTGATCTGGCCCATGGCCTTGCGCGTGGCTTCCTTCGGCGAAAGCCCTTCCTCGCTCATCACGCGCTCGACGTTCTCGACGACCACGATCGCGTCGTCCACCAGCAAGCCGATGGCGAGCACGATGCCGAACATCGACAGCGTGTTGATGGAAAAACCCACCGCCGCCATCACGCCGAAAGTGCCGAGCAGCACCACCGGCACCGCGATGGTCGGAATGAGCGTGGCGCGGATGTTCTGCAAGAACAGATACATCACGAGGAACACCAGCACGATGGCCTCGATGAGCGTCTTCACCACGTCGGAGATCGACTGGCGCACGAACGGCGTCGTGTCGTACGGATACTTTACGACGAGACCGGGCGGGAAGTACTTCGACAGCTCCTGTACCTTCGCGCGCACCGCGTCCGCCGTCGCCAGCGCGTTCGCGCCCGTCGCCAGATTGATACCGAAGCCCGCCGCCGGAGAACCGTTGTACTGCGTCTCGAAGTTGTAGTTCTCGCCGCCGAGACCCACCTTCGCCACGTCCTTCACCCGCACCTGCGAGCCGTCCTGATTCACTTTCAGAAGCACGTTGCCGAACTGGTCGGGCGTGCGCAGCAAGGTGGCTTCGGTGATCGTGGCCTGCATCGATTGGCCGGGCACCGCGGGCGTGCCGCCTAGCTGGCCGCCCGAGACTTGCACGTTCTGCGCCTTGAGCGCGTTCTGCACGTCGACCGGTGTGAGCTGGAAGTTGCTGAGTTTGTTTGGATCTAGCCAGACGCGCATGGCGTACTGCGTGCCGAACAGGCTCACCGTGCCCACGCCGTTGACTCGGCTGATGGGGTCCTGCAAATGCGACGCGACGTAGTTGGAGAGATCGTTGCGGCTCATGCTGCCGTCTTCGGAGACGAACGCGAGCACGAGCAGGAAGCTGTTGCTCGACTTCGAAACCGACAACCCGAGTTGCTGCACGATCTGCGGCAAGTTCGGTGTCGCCAGTTGCAGCTTGTTTTGCACCTGCACCTGCGCGATGTCGGGGTTGG
Source organism: Caballeronia sp. GAWG1-1 (assembly GCF_023631465.1). Lineage (NCBI taxonomy): Bacteria > Pseudomonadati > Pseudomonadota > Betaproteobacteria > Burkholderiales > Burkholderiaceae > Caballeronia > Caballeronia sp. GAWG1-1. The sequence continues at coordinate 36,881 of NZ_JALQDB010000005.1, read as the reverse complement.
TGCCCGCCGCGAAGGTCAGCGTGATGGTGGCCGTGCCGAAGTCATCGGAGGTGGACGAAATGTAGAGCAGATGGTCGAGCCCGTTCATCTGCTGCTCGACCACCTGCGTGACTGTGTTCTCGACCGTCTGCGCCGATGCACCGGGATACGTCGCCGTAATCTGGATGCTGGGTGGCGCGACCGTCGGATATTGCGCGACCGGCAGCGTCGAGATCGACGCGAGGCCCGCGAGCATCAGGATGATGGCAAGCACCCACGCGAAAATCGGGCGATCGATAAAAAACTTGGCCATGTGGCGTACCCTCCGTCCCTACGCGCCAGCAACGGCTGAAGCAGCCTTCGCGGGAGCGGCGGCCTGATTGTCGGAAGAAGGCTGCGTGGAAGGCCCGGGCGACTGAACCGTCACCGCTTTCACCGGCATGCCGGGACGCACCTTCTCGATACCCTCGACGATCACCCGGTCGCCCGCCTTCACGCCGCTGTCGACGACCCAGTTCTGCCCGACCATGCCGGAGGTCACGAGCTCGCGTAGCGCGACCTTGCCGTCGGTATCGACGATCAGTGCGATCGGCGTGCCCTTCTGGTCATGCGTGACGCCCGTGACAGGCACGACCAGCGCCTGCGGATTCACGCCCTCTTCGATACGCGCTCGCACGAACATGCCGGGCAACAACACGCGATCCTTGTTCTCGAACACGGCGCGCACGGTTACCGAGCCGGTGGACGGGTCCACGGTTACATCGGAAAACTGCAGGCGGCCTTGTTCGGGATAGACGCGGCCGTCTTCGAGAATCAGCGAAACCTTCGCGGCGTTCGGACCCGACGCGGTAAGACGCCCTTCCTGAATCTGGCGGCGCAGCTTGAGCCCGTCGAGGCTGGATTGCGTGAGATCGACATACACCTGGTCGAGCTGCTGCACGGTTGCCATGAGCGTGGCCTGCGCCGCTTGCACGTAGGCGCCCGGCGTGACCTGCGAGATGCCGATCTGGCCGGTCACGGGCGAGGTGACATCGGTATAGCCGAGGTCGATTCGCGCGGTCTGCACGGAGGCGCGAGCCTGTGCCACGTCGGCGGCGGCCTGACCGGCCGACGCGACAGCGTTGTCATAGTCCTGCTTGCTCACCGCGTTCGCGGCGACCAATACCTTGTAGCGCTCGGCTTGCGCATTGGTCGATGCGAGATTCGCCTCGGCCTTCGCAAGCGACGCTTTCGCGCTGTCCAGCTTGGCGATGTACGGCGCCGGGTCGATCTTGTAGAGCCGCTGACCGGCCTTGACGAGACTGCCTTCGGTGAATTCACGGCGCAGCACGATGCCATCGACGCGCGCACGCACTTGTGCATCGATGAAAGCGCTGGTGCGGCCCGGCAGTTCGCTCGTGACGGGCACCGCGACCGGCGCAAGCATGACGACGCCGACTTCGGGCGCATGCGCCGGCATGTCCGGATGTTTTTCACCGCATGCGGCCGCTAGCGTGACGACCGACAAAGCGCAGATGAGGCGGTATGGAATCCGTTCGAAACGCATGGAGCGACGACCTCTGTGGTTACCGGGATAAATAGATGAATAGATACGCACGTCCTCGGTCGAGAACGGACGGAAAGAACGTCGATGCCAATCGTCTTTTCGGGATACCTAATCTTCCCCATTGCATGAAGCCTGTGACCAGGAAGCGCTTCGTCGATTGCAGCTGATTCACAGCAATCGCAACTGATTTGCGCGTCGATTAATGCCGATACGCACGCAGTTGCACAGGAAAGCTGACATGCCTTCAGCACGCAGGCACGTTGGAGGATGCCGATTATAGTTAGCGCGTCGCTCAGTAACGCTAAACAAAGGTAATAATTTGCTGAAATTTGGCACGACCTGTCATCGCGCGACGCGTTTTCCCGGTACATTCAGTGTCACGCCGCGACGTGGACCATGGACGAAAAAAAACCCGACACGAGGTCGGGCTCTTCACTGCATCATCCCACTATCAACCATCACGGACAGCTTGCGAAAGTGACTACCGAGCGCAACTTGCGAACCTCAACTCGCCGCATCGGATGCCGCCTTCGGCGGAGTAGCCGAGCCGAAATCCGTGGGAGTATCGGCCGGACGCGGGGCATCGCCGGAATGCTCGATCCATCCGCCGCCGAGATACTGATACAGATCGACGAGGTTGGTCAGGCGGTTCAAACGCGCGCTGATGAGCGTCTGCTGCGCGTCATACAACGAGGTCTGCGCGGTCAGAACAGCGAGATAGCTGTCCACGCCATTGCGATAGCGCAGGTCCGACAACTCCAGCCGCCGGCTCTGCGAACTCACGAAGCGTTGCAGGGAGCGAATCTGCTCGTCGTACGTGCCGCGCGCGGCGAGACCGTCGGCCACTTCGCGGAACGCCGTCTGAATGGCCTTCTCGTAGTTGGCAATCTCGATGCGCTTCTGCACGTTCGCCAGATCCAGATTGGCGACGTTCGTGCCGCCCTCGAAGATTGGCACGCTGATCTGCGGTGCGAACGACCACGCCGCCGAACCCGGCTTGAACAATCCGCCAAGCGTGGGCGAGAGCGTACCGAAACTGCCCGTCAACGAAATGCGCGGAAAGAACGCGGCCCGCGCCGCGCCGATGTTCGCATTGGCCGCAAGCAAGCTCTGCTCGGCCGCCGCGATATCGGGACGGCGCGTGAGGAGGTCGGAAGGCAGACCCGCCGGAATGTCGGCGAGCAAGTCCTGCGCATCCAGCGGCATGCCGCCCGGCAGATCGTCCGGCAACGGTTCGCCCACGAGAAGCACGAGACCGTTTTCCGCTTGCGCACGCAGACGCGCCTGCGACTGCAGATTCGCCTGCGCCTGTTGCACCACGCCCTCGGCCTGACGCAGATCGAGTTCCGAACCCGTACCGTTGTCGAACTGCAGCTTGGTGATGCGATACGACTCCTGCGCCGTCTTCAGCGTGTTCTGCGTGACGGTGAGCAGATCGTCGTAGGCGAGCATGGTCAGATACTGGTCCGCCACCGAAGACACCAGCGAGATTTCCGCCGCCTTGCGCGTTTCCGCGAGCGAGAAATACTGCGCGAGCGCCTGATCCTTCAGGCTGCGAATCCGTCCGAAGAAGTCGATTTCCCACGACGCATTCACGCCCACCGAATACGTGTTCGAGATGGTCTGATCGAAGAACGACAGGTTGCGCGGCGTGCGCTGCTTGCTTTGCGAGCCAACCGCATCGAGCGTCGGGAAAAGGCCCGCGCGCGTGATCTGATACTGCGCGCGCGCCGCATCGACGTTGAGCATCGACACGCGCAGATCGCGATTGTTCTTGAGCGCGAGTTCGACAATACGCTGCAGACGCGCATCGGCGAAGAAATCGCGCCAGCCGATATCCGGCGCGGTCTGCCCGCTCGCGCTGCGGCTCTTGTCTGCCGCGCGTTCGGCAGTCGGCTGCGTGGCGTACACGCCGCCTTCCGGGAACGTCTGCGTGACGGGCGCGGCCGGCCGGTCGTACTTCGGCTCGAAGGTGCAGCCCGTGGCCACGAAAGCCACGGCGGCTGCGATCAACGAAAGTTTTAGCATTTCAATGTCCTTCCTTGCCAGAGCCCGCGGGCGCGCCGCCATGCGGACCTTCGATATCGCCGCCGGACGAACCCGGTGCCGGCATGTCCTTTCTCTTGCTGAACTTGCTGATCACGACGAAGAACATCGGGATCATGAAGATCGCAAGGAAGGTCGCGGTCAGCATCCCGCCGATCACGCCGGTGCCGATTGCGTGCTGGCTCGCCGAACCCGCGCCGTTACTGATGGCAAGCGGCATCACGCCGAGAATGAACGCGAGCGACGTCATCAGAATCGGACGCAGCCGCAGACGCGCCGCTTCCATCGCGGCTTCCACCGTCGACATGCCCTGCATGCGCAATTCACGCGCAAACTCGACGATCAGAATGGCGTTTTTCGCGGACAAACCCACCGTAGTCAACAGGCCGACCTGGAAGAACACGTCGTTTTCCAGACCGCGCAGCGTCGCCGCGAGCAGCGCGCCGAGCACGCCGAGCGGCACGACCATGATGACCGAGAACGGAATCGACCAGCTTTCGTACAGCGCCGCGAGACACAGGAACACGACGAGAATCGAGATGCCGTACAGAATAGGCGCCTGCGAACCCGACTGACGTTCCTGATACGACAGCCCCGTCCATTCGTAGCCAATACCCGCCGGCAACTTTGCCGCGATGGCTTCGATGGCCGTCATGGCCTGACCGGTCGATTTGCCAGGCGCGGCCGCACCCTGGATTTCCACCGCCGAGATACCGTTGTAGCGCTCGAGCTTCGGCGAACCGTAGATCCAGTCGGTGGTCGCAAAGGCCGAGAACGGCACCATCGTGCCCGAGGTGTTACGCACATACCACTTGCCGATGTCTTCCGGCGACATACGGAAGCGCGGCTCGGACTGCACGTACACCTTCTTGATCCGGTTATCCACGTCGAGGAAGTTGTTCACGTACTGCGACGCCCACGCGATCGAGAAAGTCTGGTCGATATCGGAGATGGAGACGCCGAGCGCATTCGCCTTCTCGCGGTCGATGTTCACCTTGAACTGCGGCGTGTCGTTCAGGCCGTTCGGACGCACCTGCGCGAGCACCGGGTCTTTCGACGCCATGCCGAGCAGCATGTTGCGCGCTTCCATCAGCTTCGCGTGCCCCACGCCGGCGCGATCCTCCAGCTCGAAGTCGAAGCCCGACGCGGTGCCGAGTTCCGGAATCGACGGTGGATTGACCGGGAAGATCATCGCGTTCTTGTAGGGCGCGAAGTGCATGAACATCCGGCCGACCAGCGCCTGCACCTTGTCGTTGCTCGCCTGACGCTGCGCGTAGTCCTTCATCCGCACGAACACGAGACCGGAGTTCTGGCCGCGACCCGCGAACGAAAAGCCGTTCACCGTGAAGACGGATTCGACGATCGCCTTCTCGTCGTTCAGCAGGTAGTTCTGCACGTCGGCGAGCACACCGGCCGTGTATTCCTGCGTCGAGCCGGACGGCGCCTGCACGAGCACGAACATCGTGCCCTGGTCTTCATCGGGAAGGAACGACTTCGGCAGGCGCAGGAACAGCATGCCCACTGCCACGATCACGACCAGATAGATGATGAGCCAGCGCCCCGAGCGCCGGATCACGTGCTGCACGCCCTTGTGGTACTTGTCCTGGCTCTTGTTGAAGTTGCGGTTGAACCAGCCGAAGAAACCCTTCTTCTCGGGCTGATGCCCTTCCGGATGCGGCTTCAGAATGGTCGCGCACAGCGCGGGCGTGAGCACCAGCGCGACCATCACGGACAGCACCATGGCCGCCACGATGGTGAGCGAGAACTGCCGGTAAATGGCGCCGACCGAACCGCCCGAAAACGCCACCGGCACGAACACCGCCGACAGCACGAGCGCCACGCCCACCAGCGCGCCCGTGATCTGGTCCATCGCCTTGCGGGTTGCGTCCCGTGGAGACAAGTGCTCCTCGGACATCACCCGCTCGACGTTTTCCACCACCACGATGGCATCGTCCACCAACAAGCCGATGGCAAGCACGAGGCCGAACATCGACAGCACGTTGATGGAGAACCCGACCGCCGACATGATCGCGAACGTGCCGAGCAACACGACCGGCACGGCGATCGTCGGGATGAGCGTTGCCCGCAAGTTCTGCAGGAACAGATACATCACGAGGAACACCAGCACGATACCTTCGATCAGGGTCTTGACCACTTCCTCGATAGAAAGCCGCACGAACGGCGTGGTGTCGTACGGATACTTCACGACCAGCCCGTTCGGGAAGTACTTCGACAGTTCGTCGACCTTCTGGCGCACGAGCTTCGCGGTGTTGAGCGCGTTCGCGCCCGTTGCGAGCTGGATACCGAAACCGGCCGTCGGCGCACCGTTGTACTTGGTGTCGAAGTTATAGTTTTCGCCACCCAGATCGATACGCGCCACGTCCTTCAGGCGCACCTGCGAGCCATCCTGATTCACCTTCAGCAGAATGTTGCCGAACTGCTCGGGTGTTTGCAGAAGCGTCGCTTGCGTGATGGTCGCCTGCAGCATCTGCCCCGGAACCGCCGGCGTGCCGCCGAGCGAGCCCGCCGCCACCTGCACGTTCTGCGCGGTGATGGCGGTCTGCACGTCGACCGGCGTCAGACTGTAGTTGGTGAGCTTGGTCGCATCGAGCCAGATACGCATGGCGTACTGCGAGCCGAACAGCGTGACCGTACCCACACCATCGATACGCGAAAGCGGGTCCTGAATTTTCGACGCCACGTAATTCGCGAGGTCGTACTTGTTCATGCTTCCGTCCTGCGACACGAACGCAAGCACCAGCAAGAAGCTGCTGCTCGACTTCGTGACCTTCGTACCGAGCTGCTGCACGACCTGCGGCAGCAATGGCGTCGCGAGCTGCAGCTTGTTCTGCACCTGCACCTGCGCGATGTCCGGATTCGTGCCCGCCGCGAACGTCAGCGTGATGGTGGCCGTACCCGAGTCGTCACTGGTCGAGGACAGATACAACAAGTGATCGAGGCCGCTCATCTGCTGCTCGATCACCTGCGTCACCGTGTTTTCGACCGTGCTCGCGGATGCGCCCGGATACGTCGCGCTGATCTGGATGGCAGGCGGCGCGATCGTCGGATACTGCGCAATAGGCAGCGTGAAGATCGACGCCATGCCCGCCAGCATCAAGATAATCGCGATCACCCACGCAAAAATCGGGCGATCGATAAAAAACTTTGCCATGAAACAGGCTCCCTGTTATTACGCGCCCGATGCGGCAGATGCCGGCGCCGCTTGCGCGCCGGATGCGTTGCCCGAAGCTGCGCCCGGCGCGGCTGCGCTCGGGCCCGTGGCGCCGCTCGCGCTGTTGGCGTTGTCGGGTGTCGCGCCCGCGCCGGATGCCGCCGGCGCCTGACCGGCCGCCGCGCCCGAGGCCGGCTGTGCGGGCAGTTGCGCCGCGACCGGCTTCACTTGCATACCGGGCTTCGCCTTTTCCACGCCGTTCACGATCACGCGGTCGCCCGGATTCAGGCCACTGTCGACCACCCAGTTGTTGCCGAACGTGCCACCGGTGACGAGTTGACGCAGTTCGACCTTGTCGTCCTTGTTGACGACGAGCGCGGTCGGCTGGCCCTTCTGGTCATGCGTGATGCCGATTTGCGGCACGACGAGCGCCTTGTCGTTCGTGCCTTCCTCGATACGCGCCCGCACGAACATGCCCGGCAGCAGCACGCGATCCTTGTTGTCGAAGATCGCGCGCACGGTGACCGAACCCGTGCTTTGGTCGACGCTCACATCGGAAAACTGCAGCTTGCCCTGCTCCGGATAGACGCGGCCGTCTTCCAGCACCAGCGACACCTTCGCCGCGTGGATGCCCTGAGTCTGCAAACGCCCGTCCTGAATCTGACGACGCAGCTTGAGGCCGTCGACGCTCGATTGCGTCAGATCGACGTAGATCGGGTCGAGCTGCTGCACGGTGGTGAGCAGCGTCGCCGCGCTCGCCTGTACATACGCGCCCGGCGTGACTTGCGACAGACCCGTGCGGCCGGTGATCGGCGAGACCACGTCGGTGTAGCCGAGGTTGATCTGCGCGGTATCGACGGCGGCCTTGCCCGCGGCGACATCGGCGACGGCCTGGCCTTGCGCGGCCACGGCGTTGTCGTAGTCCTGCTTGCTCACCGCGTTGGCCGCGACCAGCACCTTGTAGCGCCCGGTCAAGGCGTTCTGCGACGCGACATTCGCCTGCGCCTTGGCGAGCGTCGCCTTGGCGTTGTTCAGTGCGGCGATATACGGCGCCGGGTCGATCTTGTACAGACGCTGACCTTGCTTGACTTCCGCGCCTTCGACGAACTCACGGCGCAGGACGATTCCATCCACCCGCGCGCGCACTTGCGCGACCAGGAACGCGTTCGTGCGGCCCGGCAATTCGGCGATGACCGGCACGCTGGTCGGCTGCACGGTGACGATGCCCACTTCGGGCGTTTGCGGCGGAGGTGCTGACTGTTTTTGTCCGCAGGCAGCCAGGAAAACGGCAGCCGTCGCGGCGGTGATTAAGCGGAATGGAACCCGTTCGACGCGCATGGAGCGACCTCTGTCTAAGACTGAGAGTGAAGTTGGGTGCGCGACGGCCTTCCCCGGGCGATGCCGCGCACAAGCGTCGCAAGACGCTGACCAATAACCAAGCAGTGAGACCAGTGAGCGCAACGACCGGCCAGTGGCCGGCTCGCTTGCCTGTATTCCTGCCCGTGCGCGGCGCTGTGCAAGCGCCGCCGATGGCAAAGAGGACGGCCAGAACGGGCAATCGAAATGAAAGCTTGGTCGGATAGTACTCGCCCTCTCCAGCTTGGGCTATCGGTCGACGGGTGGTATTGTATATACATTCACGAATGAATGTAAAAAACTGAGACAGCGATCCGTCGGCAAGGCGTAGCGAAATCGCCTCGACGGAATCGATTACGTTCGACGAACCTTCGACAACCGGCCTTCGCCCGGTCGAACAGCAAGGCAGGAGCAGACGGCCAACGGCCGCAGAATATGGTCAGACGAACCAAGGAAGAAGCACAGGAGACACGCAACCGCATCCTCGACGCGGCGGAGCGCGTCTTTTACGAAAAAGGCGTGTCGCGAACGACGCTCGCGGATATCGCGCACGCCGCGGGCGTCACGCGCGGCGCGATTTACTGGCATTTCGCCAACAAGGGCGACCTTTTCAACGCCATGTTCGACCGAAGTCTTCTTCCGCTCGACGAACTCGTGGAAGCGACGCTTGACGGCAAGGAGCCCGACCCGCTTGCGCGCATCCGCGAAATCTTCATCTGGTGCATGCGCAGCATCACGGCCGATGAACAGCGCCGCCGCGTCTTCGACATTCTGTTTTTGAAGTGCGAATTCGTCGAGGAAATGGGACCGGTGCGCGAGCGCCATCAGAACAACATGCGCGACGGCATGGAGCGTATCGAGCGTGCGCTGCGTAATGCCATCGAAAAGAAGCAACTGCCGGCGGCGCTCGACACGCGACGTGCCACCACGCTGTTGCACGGGCTTTTCACCGGCATCCTGCACGATTCGCTGATGCTGCCTGGAAGCGTCGATCCGGAACACGACTCCGAAGCCGTCATCGATGCCTGCTTCGACGCCTTGCGGTGCAGTCCGGCCTTGCTCAAGAACGCCGGATACCCCGAGCGTTCGATGCCCGCCTCATTGCAGGCCAACGTACTCTGCGAAGAACACAAAGAGTCCGACGCAAACTAGCATCGCGAGCCACGCCCAGGCGGGCAGACCGAACACGCGCGGTGCGCCCGCGCCATCGCGACTACGGCGCACGAGGCCATGCGCGGCCAGACGATGACGCAGCACATTGGTCGCGGCGCCATCGACGGAGGTTCCGCCCATCGCGCGAGCGGTCGCGCCGCCGCGACGCGAGAACGCCGCCGACATCGAACCCGGTCGCAAGAAGAGATGCCGGCGCGGCACGGCTTCCTGTTCCGCACGCGCCGATGGCAAACCGTATTTCGCCCGCACGACTTCGCAGAATTCGGCGAAAAAGTCGTCGGCTGCTTCGTGCAGCGCGTTTTCGATCTGCCGTGGCGGCAATGCGGCGAGCGGCCCCGAAACCGTCGCCCAGACCGTATATTCGATCCACGTGTCCGCGCCACCGTCCTCCGCGTTCACCGCGACGGCTATCTGACCGCGCAACGAACCCACGCCTTCGCCGCGTGCCTTGAAACTGAGCGTGCTGGTGTCGTCGTCGATTTCTTGGCTTTCGTCGGCCTGCGCCAGACGCCTGCGACGAGCAATGTGCGCGCGAATTTCGTAACGCGCGCGCAAGGCGCCGATCGGCATGACGAGCGTCAACACGTATTCGCCGCTTGGCGTGAGCGTAAAGGACTCGCAATTATCGAGACTCGCGCGCAACAGCGTGAGATCGCTCAACGCCGCCTTCACATGCGCCGGATCGAGCGGAACGCGCAACGCTTCGGTGACTTCCATCCGCTTCTCCGGGCAAGGACCGCGTTCTGGCTATTGCGTTTCGGCTCGCGCGCCTCGAGTTCGGCGCTTTTTATTCGACGCCCTGCCTAGGAAGTCACGTCGATACGATCGACGCGCGATGGATAAAACGCGAGGTATCCGCCGATCTGCCGCGCGCTTTCGAGCGGCGCCTCGTAACTCCAGGCGGCGTTTTCGACCGGGCCTTCCTCGGTCATCAGATGGTAGTGCGTGGCCTGCCCCTTGAACGGACAGTCCGATGTATGGATGGAGCGTTGCAGGCGCGCCATGTTGACGTCGGCGCGCGGGAAATAGTGCACGTCGTCGGCGCCCGTTTCGGAAAGCGTCACGGCTTCGTGCGTGTCGGCGTAAGTGACGCCCTGGTGAATCACGCGGCAGCGCCGTCCGTTCGGCGCGATCTCGATCCGATGCGCCGCTTCATGCCCGTCGTTCAGATCCGTGCTCATCGTGGGCCCTCCGGCCTCTGCCGAATTTGCGAGGCGCGTTGGACGCCTCGTCACCAAAAAAAGCCACGAGCGTGCTGCCCGTGGCTTCATTATGAGACAAACTCTGGTCGCCGGGTGGACGGGATTTCGCCCGGACCGGCGGGAATTATCGTTACTGGATGCTCCAGTGAAACGCCGCCTTTGCCTTGCCCGGTCCGGAGACATTGACCGACTGCTTCTTCTCCTGATCCTTGTACTTGGCGTAGACCGTGTAGCTGCCCGCCGGCAGCTTGACAAGCATGTAAGGTCCCATGGAATCGGTGCTCAGCACTTCGCCGCCTTTGCCGCCGACGATCCGCACGTGCACGCCCGACAAGTAATCCGCGGTCGGACCCGTAAAGCGCAGCGATAGCGGCCAATGCGCTTGTTCGCGCTGCAAGGCGTGCGATTCGTCGAGGCCGACGCCGCCCGACGTGTAGGACACATCGCCTTGCTGTTCGATTTGCGGCAGTCCGCCGCCGTTTTCGTTGCCCGCACTCGACGTATCGCTCGTGCCGGCGCTCGATGCCTGCGCCCATGCGCCGCCTGCCATTCCAGCCGAAAGCGCCGTCACCAGCAGCGCGGTCGCCAGTTTTCCCGTGGTCTTGCTCATCATTATGTTGGCTCCTTTATTCGATGCCGCGGCATGCGAACACGCCGACGACGCCACGCCCGATGCGTCTTTTCCACGCGATGGGGCACCGAGTGGGGTGTAGAGCATGCTCTGTGCCTGCGCGTTCGGGCGGGGTGTTGTTGATCGTGCGGTGGGGCGCGCTTGATGGAGTGATCCGAAAGCCATTGCAGAACGTGCTATCCATTGCGAGTTCGGAAACGCACGCCGGACGACTCAGCGACGCTACGCGCCATTCATGCCGCATGCGCAAGCGCGTTTCGGAGCGACGCGAACGCGCCACTCCGAACCGCACGACGCGCATCGACGTACACCATCAGCCAAGATCGACCGGCACGAAAATCTGCGCATTGTCCCGCTGGATCAGCAGCGCGATGCTGTCGCCCGCGTGCGAGATCATCGTCTTCAACTGCTGCGCCGTCGTGACGGGCTGGCCGTTGACCGCGAGAATCACGTCGCCTGCCTGGATACCCGCATTCGCCGCCGCGCCGTTCGATTGCTGCACGAGCAAACCGCGCGACACCGAGCTTTCCTGCTTCTCTTCCGGCGTGAGCGGGCGCACCGCGACGCCGAGGCGCGCGTCCTGTGCGGCGGCGCCGCCATCGTCGTCGCCCTTCACGTCAGCGCTTGCGGTCTTGGCGTCCTTCAGCGCGCCGATCGTCACGGTCAGATCCTTCGCGCTCTTGTCGCGCCACACCTGCACCTTCGCCGATGTGCCCGGCGAAAGACCCGCGACTTGCGACGGCAACGAGGTCGAATCCGTCACCTGCGTGCCGTTCAGCGAAAGAATCACGTCGCCGGGTTGCAAGCCAGCCTTCGCGGCCGGTCCGCCCGGCTCGACCGAACTCACGAGCGCACCTTGCGGCGACTTCATGCCGAACGAATTGGCGAGCGTCTGATTCAGCCCTTGCACCGTTACGCCGAGCCGGCCGCGATCGACGTGACCCGTTTTGATGAGCGCGTCCTTTACCTTGATCGCCTCGTTGATCGGGATGGCGAACGAAAGCCCCTGGAAACCGCCCGTCTGCGAATAGATCATCGAGTTGATGCCGATCACTTCGCCTTGCAGATTGAAGAGCGGCCCGCCCGAATTGCCCGGATTCACCGGCACATCGGTCTGGATGAACGGCGTGTAATTCTCGTTGGGCAGCGCGCGCGACTTCGCGCTGATGATGCCGGAGGTCACCGTGTTGTCGAAGCCATACGGCGAACCGATGGCAACCACCCACTGCCCGACCTTGCTGCCGTTGGGATCGCCTATTTTCACCGTGGGCAAATCTTTCGCGTCGATCTTCAGCACCGCGACGTCCGATTGCTTGTCCGCGCCAACCACCTTCGCCCGATATTCGCGCTTGTCCGTGAGCTTGACGGTGACGACATTCGCGCCATCGACCACGTGCGCGTTGGTGAGAATGTAGCCGTCATTGCTGACGATGAAACCCGAACCCAGCCCTTCGCTCGGACGGTCCGCGCCGGGACCCGCGCCATCGCCGCCGCCCATGCCGGGCACGCCGCCATAAAAGCGCTTGAAGAACTGATAGAACGGATCGTCGGGGTCCATCGGCACTTGATTCGCGTTGCCGCGTCGGGCGGATGTTTGCTTCACGACATGCTTCGCGCTGATATTCACCACGGCCGGACCATAGGTTTCGACGAGGCCGGAGAAATCGGGAACGCCGGTCTTCGCCGCGGCTTCGGCAGGCATCAGCGCGGCTTGCGCGGGCGCGATGACCTGCGGCGCGGGCACGTTGTTATGGCCGGCCAGGTAGCCCGCCGACAAGGCAACGGCGACCGCTGCTGCGACGGCGCTGCGTGTGAGAATCTTCGCTTTCATCGTGTGTGCTCCTGACGGGTTGCGCTTGAGAAGGCGCCATTGGATGAACGAAGATTACGGGGTGTCGCTTAAAGCTTTCTTAAGGTGCGTAAAAATGCAAAAAAGGCGGCTACCCTTTCGGATAGCCGCCCTGCTTACTGCCTTATCGATGCTTCGTGCTTCTGGTTTGGTCTCGCTCGCGAACCGCGCGCTTAGAACTCGTAGCCGACTTGACCGCGCACGCCTGCGTCGCCGTGCGGCGTGATCGAGGCTGCAGCGTTGACGAGCCAGCGGCTGTCACGCGAACGGTAGGTGCCGCCAATGCCCATGGCCGTGTAGCCCTTGTAGTTCGCGACACCGGCTGCGACCACGGTCTTGCCCGGCTGACTCGGCGTCAGGTTCGGCATGGCCATCGCGGCGGCGACGCCGGAAAATGCCTGACGAGCTACCGTATCGACGTTGCTTTGAACTGCGTTCAACTGGTTCATGTTGACACCGTCGGTACCGTTGATGCCCGGCGCGACGTTCGTCAGGCGACGTTCGTTGCCCTTCGAGCCGATCGAGACGGTGTTGTCTTCGTCCGCGACAGAACCGCTACCCAGCGCGACGGAGTTGTTACCCGTAGCCTTCGAGCCATTTCCGAGAGCGGTCGAGTCGGTGCCGGACGCAACAGCGGGGGTGTCGGTCTTTTGCGAAGCGACCGTTGAAGCAGCGCCTTCGACGTTGCTCAATTGCTGCGCCAGACTCGAAACGTTCTGGTTCGTTTGATAAAGCTGCGAGCCGTTGACTGCGTCGGTACTGTCGGCGCTCAAGGCGCCAGCGGATACGCCGGTCACCGTACGCGTGCCATCGGTGCCCGTCATGTCGACGACCGTGCCGCCCGTGTCCTTCGCAACGGTGATGTTTTGCGTCGTTGCGTCTTGCTTGACGAGGCCAAGGCCGCCGCTTGCCAGTTGCGTGTTGATATTGTTGATATCGGTGGTGTTCTTCGCGATATCCGAGGTGTTCTGAGCGACGTTCGTGTTCAGCGAAGCAATATCCGACGTGTTCTGAGCGACGTTCGTGTTCAGCGCCGCAATGTCGGACGTGTTTTGCGCAATGTTGGACGTGTTTTGTGCCACGTTCTGGTTCGTAGCGTAGAGCTGCGAGCCGTTGATTGCATCTAGACTCGATGTGGAAATGGCGCCAGGAGCAACGCCCGTGACCGTGCGAGCGCCCTGCGAGCCCGTCATATCGACAACGGTACCGTCCGTGGACTTTGCCACGGTGATAGTGCGTGTCGTCGGGTCTTGCTGAACCAAGCCGAGTGTGCCGTTTGTGAGTCCGGTGTTGAGGTTCGCGATGTCGGCTGTGTTTTGCGTCACGTTCGAGTTGAGCTTGCCCAACGCTGCATCGACCGTACCGAAAGCCGTGCCGACGTCGGTAGCGGCGCCAGACGTGCCATTGATCGAGTTTGCGTTCGTCAGCGCGTAACTCGGCGCAACGACGTTCCCGCTCGCGTCCACTGTTGACCCGCCGCCGAGCGCCGCTGTCACACCGTTTAACTGTGTCACGTTCACGGCGTCTTTGGCTGCCGTACCTGCACCGACATTCTTAATTTGCCCAGCACTGTTGATGTTGACGACTTGGCCGGTACTCGTCGCGCGGAATCCAACCAAACCATTCGTACCGTCGGCATAGACTACCGTCGAACCGGCCTCAAGCTCGGCGAGGTCGTTACTGCCAGCGGGCTTGTACAGATTGGAACCACAGTAGTTTAGGACTCCGCCCTGGGCAATACTGGAAGTACCACTTACGTCGGTGGAACACACCTCTGCGGCATGAACATTGTTCATGGCGCCTGCCCCGACAAACGCAACACCGAACGCAGCGGCCGCAGCTGAGGCTTTTGCTGTCTTTCCGCGCTTCTTTGAGCCAACAACGCGTTCTGACGCGGGAACGAAGTTTTTTGCTGCGGCATTCCGGACAATACGATGTGACTTGTTCATAATAGCTAAACCCAAAAAAATGAATAACCTTTCGCGGTTGATTAGATGTAAGCCGTAAAAGTTATTTGAACCGAGTGCACAGGTGCGCACCAATTACGTGATAAGAGAATAATAAATCTAATTTACTTCTGTTTCGAATCGTTAGATACGAGATAAAGGAAATTGTCTTTTTACAGACCTGGTTAATATGCGAACGATGTGGTTGGAAACAGAGAAACGTTAAGATAACCGCCGAGGCGAAATTGCACGATAAGAGCGATCCGAAAGCCGTCAAGACAATATTTGTAGCAGCTTCGGAATGCAGCGCTTTGACAGCGGCAAAGCGGCTTATAACGTACGATGGGCCAGAGCGAGAAACCCATTTGATTGTGGATAACTTAGTCGCAGGTTCTTGACAAGAAACTTACGAGAATAAGATTTGGCGTGCGTAAATCAAAGAAACGCCGTCCAATCAAGGAAAACAACCAAATCAGAATCGAATTGACGCCTTCAGTCCGCCCATTTGTGATCTGTCGAGTCCGACGATCAAACCATGCTGCGCGGCGATACGTCGAACAATTGCCAAGCCAAGTCCGCTTCCGGCGACGTCAGCACGAGAACGGTTCACGCTTTCGCCCACGCGATAAAACCGGTCGAATACTCTTTCTCGTTCGTCCTCTGGAATGCCCGGCCCGGAATCCGCGATTTCGACTACTGGATGTCCATCTTTTATTTTTAAGCAGACATCCACGCGGCCGCCGCGCGGCGTGTATTTCGTCGCGTTATCGATGAGATTGTTGAACATCACGCGCAATGAATCCGCGTCGCCCGTCACGGTGGCGGGCTCGCTTGCCTCGATGCCGAGGTCCACGCCGCGCTCCTGCGCCACGAGCACGTAACCGCGCACGCACGTTTCGAGCAGCGCGGCCAGATCGACTTTCGTCGCCACGCCCTTGCCGTCCGGCTCCGAGCGCGCGAGCGCAAGCAACTGCTCCGCGAGCCGCGTGGCGCGCGCGATGCCTTCGTGCAAATCGAGCAACGCCTCGCGCCGCGATGCATCGTCCTGCGCGCGCGCCACGAGTTGCGCCTGAATCTGCACGGCGGCAAGCGGCGTGCGCAACTCGTGCGCGGCATCGGCGACGAAGGCTTTTTGCGTATCGAGCGCCGTCGACAAACGCACCAGCAGCGCGTTCAGCGCCCGCACGACCGGCTGCACTTCCTGCGGCAAGCGTTGATTGGGAAGCGGATCGAGTGCTTCGGGATGCCGTGTATCGAGCGCGCTCGTCACACGCTGCAAGGGCGCAAGCCCGCGTCCGACGATCACCCAGATCGCAAGCCCGAGCAGCGGCAGCAACAGGACCAGCGGCCACAACGTGCGCCACGCGACGCCCGCCGCGACGCGGTTGCGTATCGAAAGCGGCTGCGCGAGTTGCACGACGTTGTCGCCGACGATCGCGCTATACACGCGCCACTCGCCGCGCGCCGTCATTTCCGTCGAGAAGCCGAGTTCGGCGTGCGGCGCGAGCGGCACGCGCGGATGCGAGTAGTACATCAGCACGCCGTTGCGATTCCAGATCTGGATGACGACGCCCTCGTCGCTTTCGCTGCGCGACGTGAGCACCGACGAAAACGGCTCCGAAGGCAGCGCCGCCGCGATCTGCTGCAATTGATAATCGAAGAGTTCGTTGGCTTCGGCGAGCGCCTGCCGGTAGATGAGCCATCCGGCAAAGCCCACGCCGACAATCACGAGCGCGAGCAGCCAGATGAGCAATTGCCGGCGGATGGACCGCATCAGGCGTCCTTCGCGACCATGTAACCCAAGCCGCGCACGTTGCGAATGAGGTCCGCGCCGAGCTTCTTGCGCAGCGAGTGGATGTAGACCTCGACCGTATTGCTGCCGATTTCCTCACCCCAGCCGTAGATTTTCTCTTCGAGCTGACTCTTCGAGAGCACGGCGCCCGGACGCGCCATCAACGCTTCGAGCAACGCGAATTCGCGCGCCGAGAGCGCGACGGGCGCGCCCGCGAGCGTCACCTGATGACCGACCGGGTCGAGCGTGAGTTGACCATGACGCACGAGCGATTCGCCGCGTCCCGCGTGACGACGGATGAGCGCCCGCATGCGTGCGCCGAGTTCGTCGAGATCGAAGGGCTTGACGAGGTAATCGTCGGCGCCGGCATCGAGTCCTTTCACGCGATCGGCGATGGCGTCGCGCGCCGTCACGATCAGCACCGGCAATGCGTTCGCACGTGCGCGCAGCGTCCTGAGGACGTCGATGCCATCGCGCTTGGGCAAGCCGAGGTCTAGCAGCATCAGGTCGTAGGGCTCGCCGCCGACGGCCGTCAGCGCGGCCTCGCCGTCCTGCACCCAGTCGACCGCGAAGCCGTCCGCGCGCAGCGCCTTGCGCACACCTTCGGCGATCATCCGGTCATCTTCGACTAGCAGGATTCGCATGGCATCTCGTCTTCGTGGTTGGGGAGACCGGCTTTGAAAGTCCTAGCCATTCTAGCTTCGCCGCGCGCGGGCAGGCTTAAGCAAGGCTTAATGGGTGGATGTGATGGAACTTGCAGGGTGCTGGAATCTATGACGCTTGATCACGCGATGTGACGAGGGGCGCGCTTGCTCGCCGCCCTTGGCCAGCCCACAAACCCCTATTCGTACGATTTTCGCAAGCCAGCTTGTCTACAATGAGCCTTTCGCCCGTGTGGGCTTCGCCTAACAACACCAAAAGCACGCCCATGCCGCTTGTCTCGCTCGTTTCTCGCTGTTCGTCGTTTGCACTCGCCGCCGCAATCGGCTTTGCCGTCATCGCTCACATGCCCGAAGCACAAGCGCGTGGCGGCTCGAAGTCCGAATCGCAAGCGCAGGCGCCCGAGCGCGCGGCGCATGGCGGCGCGAAGGCAAAACGCGCAGGCAAGGCGTCCAGGGCCGAGAAAGCCCTCGCCGCACGAGAACGCGTGCCCGCCGGGCCACTGCCCGCGCCGGTCATGGCGGCGCTCGCTCACGCGCACATCCCGCTTTCGTCGATGAGCGTAGTCGTGCAACGTATCGGCGCGCCCGTGCCGCTCGTCACGATCAACGCGGACCGGCCGATGCTCCCCGCATCGACGATGAAGCTCGTCACGACTTACTCGGGCCTCTCGCTGCTCGGCCCCGACTATCGCTGGAAAACCACCGCCTACGCCGATGGCGATGTCGACGCACAAGGCGTGCTGCACGGCAATCTCTACATTCAGGGCACGGGCGACCCGAAGCTCGTGCCGGAAGAACTGATCGATCTCGTCGATCAGATACGCAAGAACGGCATCACGGGAATCGATGGCGCGCTCGTGCTCGACAAGCGCTATTTCGACGCCTCCACGCGCGATCTGCCCGCGTTCGATAACGACGATGCCGCGCCCTACAACGTCGGTCCCGATCCGTTGCTCTACGCGTTCAAGTCGCTTACCTTCACGCTCACGCCGAATCCGGACGGGCAGGTATCCATCGACGTATTGCCGCAACTGGCGCAACTGCAGATCGACAACGAATTGCGCGTGACGCGCGGCGCGTGTGCGGGCACGTTGCCGTCCGCATCGCCGAGCGTGGCGCAGACGCAGGGCGGCTTCGTGCAGGCGTCGTTCATCGGCGACTATCCGTTGCGCTGCGGCTCGCGCACCATCAACGTCGCCGCGCTCGACCATTCGACGTTCTTCGCAGGCGGCTTCCTCGCGCTGTGGAAGCAGGCGGGCGGCACGTTTCAGGGCGCCACGCGCGAAGGCCCGACGCCTTCGTCGGCGCGGCTCGTCGGCACGCATCGCAGCCCGGTGCTGTCGGATATCGTGCGCGACATCAACAAGTTCAGTAACAACGTGATGGCGCGAAATCTGTTTCTGACCATCGGCGCGGCGCAACTGAAACCGCCCGCTACGACCGCCAAATCCTCGCAGGCCATCCAGACGTTTCTCAAGAAAAGCGCCCTGCCAATGGCCGGTCTCGTGCTCGACAACGGCTCCGGACTCTCGCGCGACGAAACCATCTCCGCGCTCTCGCTCGCCGACCTTCTGCAAGCGGCGAACGCGAGTCCGGTCGCGCAGGTGTTCGTCGAATCGCTGCCCATTGCCGGCGTGGACGGCACCATGCGCAACCGCCTGACCAACGCGGGCGCGTTCGGCAATGCGCACATCAAGACCGGCACCTTGCGCGATGTCCGGGCGATCGCGGGCTACGTCGGCGCGGCCAATGGAGAGAGTTATGTCGTGGTGAGCTTCATCAACGATCCGCGCGCCGAGGCAGCACGCGCCGCGCACGACGCGCTCCTCGAATGGGTGTACGAAGGCGCGCGCAAGCCGGGCATCGAAGACTGAACGCGCGTTGCGCCAAGCATAGGAGGCAGGCGCGACGCAATTGAGCCAAACCCGCGCCCGGCAAGGCGGACCGAAGATTTCTTCTACGAAGACCGCCCGCGCTTGCACGCGCGCCGTGTACGCTGTCGGGCACGCATGACGGAAGGATGACTCGACCACCTTCGTGATGCACAATTCGTTCGAGCGCACGCGCGTATCGAGGCGCACGCCGGACGAAACGCAGACAGACACGCGGGCCAACACAAGGCACACGCGCTGCGGATTCAAACAGATAACACCGAAAATTGGAGACGAGGTCCATGAAGAAGCAACTCTCGACGCGCGCCGCCCTGGTGCGCTACGCCCGAATCGCCACGGCGAGCGCCGCTTTCGCCCTGATTGCCGCGTGCGGCGGCGGTGGCGACGACAACAACGATTCGTTGCCGCCGGGCGGTGTCAAACTGCAAGTCGTCTCTTTCGGCGATAGCCTCTCCGACGTCGGTACCTACGCGCCGGTGGCGGCGGCGAACTTCGGCGGCGGCCGCTTCACGACGAATCCCGGTCAGGTGTGGGTTCAGGATGTCGCGCAATACTACGGCGACACGCTCACGCCCGCGATGACCGGTGGCTTCGGCACGCCGCCCCAGGCGCAATCGGGGCTCGGCTACGCGCAGGGCGGATCGCGCGTGACCAATCCTATCGGCGTGAGTCATGCGACGACCGATCCGGCCAATTACACGGGCGCGCTGACGGTGCCGGTGGCGCAACAGGTGACGAACTATCTGGCGTCGCACGGTAGCTTCAATTCGAATCAGCTCGTCATCGTCAATGGCGGCGCGAACGATATTCTGTACAACCTCACGGCCGTGCAGGCAGGACAGATGACGCCAGCGCAGGCGACCACCGCGATCGTGCAATCGGCGATCGATCTGGCGGGCGTCATCGGCTCGGTGCTGCAGCATGGCGCGACGCACGTGCTGGTGTCGAACGTACCGGATATCGGCACCACGCCGCAGGGCATGATGAGCAACGCGGCCGTCAAGGCGCTGCTGACGCAGGCATCGCTTGGCTTCAATCAGGCGCTTGCCGCCGCGTTGACGCAATCGGGCCTGATGTCGAAGGTGATTTATCTGGATATCGTGCCGGCGCTCGCCAATATCACGGCCAACTTCGGGCAGTTCGGATTCACGGTGTCGAATACCGGCACGGCGTGCAATCTGCAGGCGATGGCCGCGGCAGCAGCGGCTTTCGGCGAGCCGAATCCGCAAGCATTCGCCACCTCGCTTTTCTGCTCGCCGCAGAACTACACGGTGGCCAACGCGGATCAACTTTATATGTACGCGGACACCGTGCACCCGACGACGCATCTGCATGCGCTGTATGCGCAGACAGCCGAGCAAAAGGTCGCGGCGGCGGGGTTGGGTAAGTAGTCCGGTTTATTGGAAGTCGGCGAGCCGCCCGGAGATGGTCTTCCGGGCGGTTTCTTTTTGCCGTGGACAATCCTTCGCGTCGCTGTCGAAGCGAACATGAGCGAGCTAAGCGCCTTCCCCTTCGAATGCCGCCGCCGCTCTTCCCAGCCGGTCATTCACCGCGATCCACTCGATCGATTCCGGCAGCTTCTCGATGAGAATGCGTTCGACATTCGCCCGATCCAGCGCCCGCAGCAAGCCATACAACTCCCGCGCGTAACTCTGCGGGTCTTCAGGTGCAGCCACGAAGTGCACGCCGGAATCGCGCGCCCAATCGCCTGCGCTCGACGCACGCGCCACCAGCGCGATTTTCTTGTCGCGCGCATTGGCACGGGCCGCAACGAGGATCGGTTCGATCGCCGCGAAAGGCAGCAACGCGAGCGGCGTCCTCGGCGCGTAATGCGCCTTCAGCGTGCCCGAGGCACGCGGCGCGGTGGCATCCGTTCCATCCGGCAATCTCGGCGCGACGCCGATCACATCCGCGATCTGCCGCGGACTCACGTGTCCCGGCCGCAACAAAGCGGGAAAGCCGCGCGACAAATCCAGAATCGTCGATTCGATTCCCACTTGCGCCGTCCCGCCATCGAGCACATGAACGCTCGCGCCGAATTCATCGCGAACATGTTGTGCGCTCGTTGGACTCACGTGTCCGAAGCGATTCGCCGAAGGCCCCGCCACGCCGCCTTGCTTGCCCGTTCCGCTGCGTAAAGCGTGAAACGCCGACAACAGCCGCTGCGCCACCGGATGCGAAGGGCAACGAATGCCCACCGAATCCTGCCCGCCGCTCACCGCCGCCGGAATATGCTCCGCGCGCTTGAGGATGAGCGTCAAGGGTCCGGGCCAGAAGGCGTCGATGAGCTTTTGTGCATCCGCCGGCAACGCGCTTACCCAATAGCCTGGATCGGCTTCGGGCGCGAGATGCACGATCACCGGATGATTTGCCGGCCTGCCCTTCGCGGCATAGATGCGCGCGATGGCTTCGGGATTCTCGGCATCGCCGCCGAGGCCGTAGACCGTTTCAGTCGGAAACGCGACGAGTTCGCCTGCGTCGAGCAGGGCCGCTGCTTCGTCGATCTGCGCGGCGCTCGGATGGATGATGGTCATTGCCGTACTGCTTCAAGTCTTTCAATCGAGCGCGATATGCAGCATGCGCGCACAGTCGCGCGCCGCCGTGCGCGCCTCTTCCAGCGTCGCCGCCGTGAAGTTGATGTGGCCCATCTTGCGGCCATGGCGCGCTTCTTCCTTGCCGTACAGATGCAGGCGCGCAGCCGGCATTGCCACGACGTCGGTCCAGGCGGGAGCGCGTTGCTTGTCGCCGTTGAACCAGATATCGCCGAGCAGATTCAGCATTGCGGCTGGTGAATGCTGGCGCGTATCGCCGAGCGGCATGCCGGTCATCGCGCGGACTTGCTGTTCGAACTGGCTCGTGGCGCAGGCATCGACCGTGTAATGGCCGGAATTGTGCGGACGCGGCGCCATTTCATTGGCGATGAGGGTTCCGTCTTCCAGCACGAAGAATTCGACGCACAACACGCCGACATAGCCCAGCTTTGCCGCGATGGTCAACGCCGAATCCTGCGCCTGCGCGACGAGCGCGGCGGGCGCATCGGGCGCGGGCACGACGGTCTTTGCCAGAATGCCGCCGACATGCGAATTCTGCGCAAGCGGGAACACGGCCGACTTGCCGTCGCCGCCACGCGCGATCAGCACGGACACTTCGTACTTCAACGGCATGCGTTTTTCGAGCACGCACGGCACGCCCGAAAGCGAGCCATACGCGTTCCGCACTTCCTGCACGTTGCGCACGCTCACCTGTCCCTTGCCGTCATAGCCAAGGCGCGCGGTCTTGAGAATGCCGGGCAGCACCGCCGCGATCTTCTCGTCCGACAACGCTGCAAGCGCTTCCGGCGATTCGATCACCACGTGCGGCGCGACCGGCACGCCCGCCTCGGCGATAAACCGCTTCTCCGCGACGCGATCCTGCGCAATTGCCACGCAACTCGCCGCCGGGCTCACGAACGTGCACGAAGCGAGGAATTCGAGACTTGCCGACGGCACGTTCTCGAACTCCGTGGAAACCGCCGCGCACAAGCGGCCGAGTTCGGTGAGCGCGGCCTTGTCTTCGTAACCGGCGCGGATGTGCCGATCAGCGACCGCGCCCGCCGGACTCGTCTGGTCAGGATCGAGCACGGCGACGCGGTAACCCATCGACTGCGCGGCAAAGCAGAACATGCGGCCGAGCTGGCCGCCGCCGACCATGCCGAGCCACGCGCCGGGCAGGATGGGTGAGTTCGGGGATTTGTTTGGGTTCATCGTGGGCTGGGGCTTGCCGGGACTGATTTGCTGGTTTGATTTCCAGACGCCGCGCAACTGGGCGCGCGGCATCGCACTTCAAAGCTTCGACGTTTCAACGCTTCAGAGCGGAGGCAGCGCCATATCGCGCGCGGCCTGGTTCTGCTTCACACGGAACGCGGCCAGCGCTTCGGCGTAACGCGCATTGGTCACGCTCAGAATGGACACCGCGAAGAGCGCCGCGTTCGCCGCGCCCGCCTCGCCGATGGCGAAGGTCGCGACCGGCACGCCCTTGGGCATCTGCACGATGGAATGCAGCGAATCCACGCCCTTCAGATACTTGCTCGCCACCGGCACGCCGAGCACCGGCACCGTGGTCTTGGCGGCCAGCATGCCCGGCAGATGCGCCGCGCCGCCCGCGCCCGCGATGATCGCCTGCACGCCGCGCGCGCGCGCGCTTTCGGCATAACCGAACATCTCGTCCGGCATGCGATGCGCGGACACCACCTTCGCTTCATAAGGCACGCCGAATTCCTGCAAGATCGCGACGGCGTGCTTCATGACGTCCCAGTCGGAGCTGGAACCCATCAACACGCCGACGAGCGGCGCATCGTGCGAATGCGCTCCGGTCTGTACTTCGCTCATTTAGCTGCTTTCCTTGGGCGTTGGTTCGGGCGCGCCGTCATCTCTTCCAAATGACCGCGCGCGATACGGGTGTTACGCGAGCGTCTGCCCGGTCAGGCGCTGCAACGCTTCCTGATACTTCTCGGCGGTCTTGGCGACGACTTCGTCGGGCAGCTTCGGCGCGGGCGGTTCCTTCTTCCACGGCTGCGTTTCGAGCCAGTCGCGCACGAACTGCTTGTCGAACGACGGGGGGTTCGTGCCGACCTGATAGCCGTCGGCCGGCCAGAAGCGCGAGGAGTCGGCGGTGAGCACTTCGTCCATCAGAAACAGCTCGCCCTTGTTGTCGAGGCCGAACTCGAACTTGGTATCCGCGATGATGATGCCGCGCGTCGCCGCATACTCGGCGGCTTCCTTGTACAACTGAATGGAAATGCGGCGGATGGTGGCCGACAGTTCGGTGCCGATGCGCCGTTCCATGTCGTCGTACGTGATGTTCTCGTCGTGATGGCCCATTTCGGCCTTCGCGGCGGGCGTGAAAATGGGCTCGGGCAACTTCTGCGCGTTTTGCAGGCCGGGCGGCAATTCCACGCCGCAGACCGCGCCCGTCGCTTGATAGTCCTTCCAGCCGCTGCCCGCGAGATAGCCGCGCACGACCGCTTCCACCAAAATCGGTTCGAGACGCTTCACCACGACCGCGCGGCCGGTCACCTGCGCCACCTCGTCCGGCGCGACGACGCTCGCCGGATCGATACCCGTATTGTGATTCGGCACGATATGACCGAGCTTCTCGAACCAGAAGTCGGCCATCTGATTGAGCACTCGGCCCTTGTTCGGAATCGGCTCGCCCATGACGACGTCGAATGCGGAGAGGCGGTCGGTCGTAACGATCAGGAGCTTGTCCTGACCGACGGCATAGTTGTCGCGAACCTTGCCGCGGCCGAGCAGCGGCAGCGATTTGATCGTGGATTCGTATAGCGTGGACATCGTCATGGTCCGAAGAGGTACGGAGAAATGTTGACCGCCGCTCAAGTTGCCGTGAGCGGCGAAAAGAAATGGGAACGGGTCCCGTCGCCGGAACCCGTTGATTTTACTTTACAAATAACGCCTGGCTCGGATCAGGCTGAATTCGCGCTCATCCGAGAGCGTTTTTTTGCTTGCGCGCGCTCAGAAATGATCGCCGACGCGCACGATCTTCAGCGTGTTGGTGCCGCCCGCCGCGCCCATCGGCTCACCGACGGTGAGCACGACCATGTCGCCGCGCGCCGCGTATCCCTTCGACACGACCACTTCCAGCGCCTGATTGAGCGCGTCGTCGCGGTCCATGTTGGTATCGAGATGCAACGGCGTGACATTGCGATACAGCGACATCGTGCGCTCGCTCGCCACGCGTGGCGTTAGCGCGAAGATCGGCACATGCGTCCAGTGACGCGACATCCACAGCGCGGTCGAACCGGATTCGGTCAGCGCCACGACCGCCTTCGCGCCGAGATGGAACGCCGTGAACAGCGCGCCCATGGCGATGGACTGGTCGATGCGCGTGAACGTGCGGTCGAGGAAATCGCGGTCTAGTTGCGACTCTTCCGACTTCTCGGCTTCGACGCAAACGGCCGCCATCGTCTCGATGGTCGTCACCGGATACTTGCCCGCCGCGGTTTCGGCCGAAAGCATCACGGCGTCGGTGCCGTCGAGCACGGCGTTGGCCACGTCCGACACTTCCGCGCGGGTCGGCACGGGCGCGTGGATCATGGATTCCATCATCTGCGTGGCGGTGATGACGAGCTTGTTCGACTCGCGCCCCATGCGGATCATGCGCTTTTGCAGCGCGGGCACGGCCGCGTTGCCCACCTCCACCGCGAGATCGCCGCGCGCGACCATGATGCCGTCCGACGCATCGAGAATGCCTTGCAGCGCCGGAATGGCTTCGGCGCGCTCGATCTTCGCGATCATCTTCGGCTTGATGCCGTAAGGCGCGCCCGCGATGTTCGCGAGTTGACGCGCCATTTCCATGTCCGTCGCGTTTTTCGGGAACGACACCGCGACGAAATCCGCGCCGAGCGACATCGCCGTCTTGATGTCCTCCATGTCCTTCTCGGTCAGCGCCGGCGCCGTGAGTCCGCCGCCCTGCCGGTTGATGCCCTTGTTGTTCGACAACTCGCCGCCGACCTTCACGACCGTGTGAATCTCTTCGCCGATCACGCGCGTGACGTCGAGGACAATCAGGCCGTCGTTCAGCAGGAGCACGTCGCCGGCGCGCAAATCGCGCGGCAGGTCTTTGTAGTCGAGTCCGCAGCGCTCGTTGTTGCCGAGTTCGCAATTGGCGTCGAGCACGAAACTGTTGCCCGCGACGAGCATCGTCTTGTTGTTCTCGAACTTGCCGACGCGGATTTTCGGGCCTTGCAGGTCGGCCATGATGGCGACTTCGCGGCCCGTCTGGCGCGCGGCCTCGCGCACCCATTCGGCGCGCTGGCGATGATCGTCGGCGGTGCCGTGCGAAAAGTTGAAGCGAACGACGTCGAGCCCCGCTTGCATCATCTGCAGCAGGATCTCGGGACTGCTCGATGCCGGACCGATGGTGGCAACAATTTTGGTAGCGCGATGCATGGAATTCCTCGTCTCTGTAGGACCGCCCGTGACGCTGCGAGCACGTTGCGCCGACGGTGAGGTGTTGCTCACCGGTTGCGCGCGCGCGCCGGATCGTGCCGGCGTCGCTTTATCGATTTGCTTGATTGCATGAGCGGGCAAGCCGCCGATGATGACGGGCGCCGCCGTTGGTGCCGGCGATGCCGCGTCTTCGTTCTGCCTCGGTTGCTGATTCTGCGCGCGGGCTTCGCCGGACGACGGCTCGGTGTTCTGAGCCGCTTCGGCAATGGCCCGCGCCGCGAGCGCGGCGGCGTCGAGCTCGTCGCCCGATGCCCCGCCCGCCACTACGTTTCTGATTCCGTCTTTTTGCGCGCCGCCGGCTTCCTGCGCGCCCTTCTTGCCTGCCTTCGCCGGATCTCCTCGGGTCGTCAAGACCTTAAGCCCGCGACTCGAGCACTTCGACCGCGGGCAGCGTCTTGCCTTCCAGGAATTCGAGGAACGCGCCGCCGCCGGTCGAGATGTAGCTCACCTTGTCGTGAATGTTGTACTTCGCGATGGCCGCGAGCGTGTCGCCGCCGCCCGCGATGGAGAATGCCGACGAACTGGCAATGGCCTGCGCCAGCGTCTTCGTGCCGTTGCCGAACTGGTCGAACTCGAATACGCCGACGGGGCCGTTCCACACGATCGTGCCCGCCGTTTCCAGTTGCGCGGCGAGCGCCTTCGCGGTGTCCGGACCAATATCGAGGATCAGGTCGTCGTCGGACACATCCGCGACGGGCTTGGTTTCGGCTTTCGCGGTCGCGGCGAATTCCTTCGCGGTGACGACATCGCTCGGAATAGGCACCGATGCGCCGCGCGTGCGCGCCTGATCGATGATTTCCTTCGCTTCGTCGACGAGATCGGCTTCGGCGAGCGACTTGCCGATTTTCAGGCCCGAGGCCAGCATGAACGTGTTGGCGATACCGCCGCCGACGATCAGTTGATCCACCTTCTCCGCCAGCGACTTCAGGATGGTCAGCTTGGTCGAAACCTTCGACCCGGCGACGATGGCGACGAGCGGACGCTTCGGGTTGCCGAGCGCCTTGCCGAGCGCATCGAGTTCGGCGGCGAGCAGCGGGCCCGCGCACGCGACCGGCGCGTACTTCGCGATGCCGTGCGTGGTTGCTTCCGCGCGATGCGCGGTGCCGAAGGCGTCGTTCACATAGATGTCGCAGAGTTTCGCGAGCTTTTGCGCGAGGCCATCGTCGTTCTTCTTCTCGCCCTTGTTGCAGCGGCAATTTTCGAGCAGCACGACGTTGCCCGGCTGAACCTCGACGCCATCGACCCAGTTCGCGACGAGCGGCACGTCGCGGCCGAGCAATTCGGACAGACGCTTCGCGACGGGCGCGAGCGAGTCTTCCGGCTTGAACTGGCCTTCGGTCGGGCGGCCCAGATGGGACGTGACCATTACGGCAGCGCCTGCATCGAGCGCGGCTTTGATGGCCGGCACCGAGGCGCGCACGCGCGTGTCTTCGGTGATGTTGCCGGCATCGTCTTGCGGCACGTTCAGATCCGCGCGGATGAACACACGCTTGCCGGAGACTTTGCCTTCGGAGATGAGGTCGGTGAAACGCAATACTTTCGTCATGGGAGTCAACGTAGGTAGAAAAGCGGTTCGGGCGAGGAAGACCGGCTTGTGCCGGCCGGTTCGTGGGGTGGCCGCGTGACTTCGAGGACTTCTTTTAGCCGTGGCAACGACACGCGGATCATGCCGGAGGCGAAGGCCGCGCGAGCGGGCCGAACGCGCGGGCAAAACAGGCAATACGAGGAACCGGGAAAGCAGGAGATCGAAGGAACAGACAGGCGGCGGCGCTCAAGTACAAGCACATGCCGGGCGCGCTCCGTTGAGGCGGTGAGCTTGGGAACCGTTGCGCGGTGACTGCCGGACACACTCTCGACCTCGCTTGATGCAACAGGAAAGACCAGCATTTTAACCGATAGCACCGGATGCTTTTAGCGGCCAATCCATGATGACGCGTATTTGGCCGCTTCCAACCGATGCGCCGGGCGCTGGCTCCACGCTGGTTTCGATCCCGCGCGTAATCCGCGCGCAATACCGCGACGAAAGGAAACTTTGCCGGCAACTTGGCGGCGAAAGGGAAATTATAGCGTCGTGAAAGCCGCTTCGAGATCGGTTCCGTCGCGAAATCACGCTAAAATAACGGTCTTTCGCCGCCTTTCGGCCAGCGCCGCACTCATGCCGAACTAAGGCGCCAAGCCCCGCATTCACTGAACGAGACAGCTAGGAGAACCGTATGTCAATGGCCGACCGCGACGGCAAGATCTGGATGGATGGCAAGCTGGTCGACTGGCGTGACGCCAATATCCACGTTCTGACCCATACCTTGCACTACGGCATGGGCGTGTTCGAAGGCGTGCGCGCATACAAGACGTCACAAGGCACGGCCATTTTCCGCCTGAAGGAACACACCAAGCGTCTCTTCAATTCGGCCAAGATCTTCCAGATGGAAGTGCCGTTCGACCAGGCCACCATCGAAGCCGCGCAGCTCGAAGTCGTGCGCGAGAACAAGCTCGAATCCTGCTATATCCGCCCGATCATCTGGGTCGGCTCGGAAAAGCTCGGCGTGTCGGCCAAGGGCAACACCATTCACGTGGCCATTGCTGCGTGGCCGTGGGGCGCGTATTTGGGCGAAGACGGCATCGCGAAGGGTATCCGCGTCAAGACTTCGTCGTTCACGCGCCATCACGTCAACGTGTCGATGGTGCGCGCCAAGGCCTCCGGCTGGTACGTGAACTCCATCCTCGCGAATCAGGAAGCCATCACCGACGGCTACGACGAAGCCCTTCTGCTCGACGTGGACGGCTATGTCTCCGAAGGCTCCGGCGAGAACTTCTTCCTCGTCAACAACGGCAAGCTGTACACGCCGGACCTGGCTTCGTGCCTCGACGGCATCACGCGCGACACGGTCATCACGCTGGCGCGCGACTTCGGCATTCCGGTGATCGAAAAGCGCATCACGCGCGACGAGGTCTACACCTGCGACGAAGCGTTCTTCACCGGCACGGCCGCCGAAGTCACGCCCATTCGCGAACTCGACAACCGCACCATTGGCTCGGGCGCGCGCGGTCCCGTCACGGAGAAGCTGCAAAGCGCATTCTTCGACGTGGTCGGCGGCAAGAACGAGAAGTACGCAAGCTGGCTCGCCAAGGTTTAATGCAAGCTGCGGCGGGCGAGGTTTCAAGCGTCCCGCCGTGTCCCCGCACGCAACACAAGTCATTCAAAAGAGATTGCAATGAGCGACCTGAAGGAAATGCCGCTGGTTGAACTGTCGGCCAAGGACCTGCCCGCGTTCTGTCCGAATCCGAAGATGCAGCGCTGGAGCACGCATCCGCGCGTGTTTATCGACATCACGCACGGCGAAGCGCGTTGCCCGTATTGCGGCACGCGCTACAAGCTGAAAGACGGCGAAGTCATCAAGGGGCATTGAGCAGCAGCCCTCTTACGGAAGGCCGAAGCCACGCCTCGTGCCCCGCTTCGGCCTTCGTCCAATGCGCGAAATCGCAATCACACATTGCGCGCTCAAGCCTCTCACCCACATCAACCGACGACTCGCCATAAGCCGCGAGCCGCGTATATTTTGAGATCGGAAAACGACTGATGCGCCGCGCGCTGGTAATAGCACCGAACTGGATCGGTGACGCACTCATGGCGCAGCCGCTTTTCACGCTGTTGAGAAAGCTGCATCCGCGCATCGTGATCGATGCCGTCGCGCCCTCGTGGGTCGCGCCCGTGCTCGAACGCATGCCGGAAATTCACGACGTCTACGCCACCGACCTCGCCCACGGCAAGCTGCAACTGCTGCGCCGCTGGCAACTGGCGAGCGACCTGCGCGATGTCGGCTACGACGCCGCCTACGTGCTGCCCAATTCCGCGAAATCCGCGCTGCTGCCCTGGATGGCGGGCATCCGGCTGCGCATCGGTTACAAGGGCGAAAGCCGTTACGGTCTGCTCAACGTGCGGCATGCCAATCCGCCAAAGACCGAGCGTCCGCCGATGACCGTGCACTACGCCGCGCTCGCTTATGCGCCGGGCGCGAAGCTGCCGTTCGTCGACAAGTTCGCGCAACCGCAGCCCGAAGGCATCGAAAATCCCGCGCCAACGCTGCCCGTGCCGCGCCTGGAAAACGATCCGAACGAGTCCGCGCGCGTGTCGGCGCGCTTCAATCTCGATACGCGCACGCCGCTCGTCGTGTTTTGTCCCGGCGCGGAGTATGGTCCCGCCAAGCGCTGGCCGCCGGAGCATTTTGCGTCGCTGGCGCAGTTCGTCGCGCAGTCGTTTCCGTATGCGCGGATCATCGCGCTGGGATCGAATAAAGATTCCGCCGTCGCCGATGCCATCGCCGCCCGCGCACCGAATGTGCGCAACCTGTGCGGCCAGACATCGCTCGGCGAAGCATGCGCGTTGATCGCGCGAGCGAGCGCGGTGGTCACCAACGATTCCGGCCTCATGCACGTCGCGGCGGCCATGCGACGGCCGCTCGTCGCGGTGTACGGCTCGACCGACCCGCGCCACACGCCGCCCTTGTCCGATCTCGCAAAGGTACAATGGCTGCATCTTGAATGCAGTCCGTGCTTTGCCCGCGAGTGTCCGCTCGGCCATCTGAACTGCCTTCGCGAACTTTCCGCCGAACAGGTTTTCGGCGACTTGCGCGGCATGCTGCTCGCGCATCGTTGATATCTCGAAGATTGATCCGCTGCGACATCCGCTAGCGGTCCTCCGACGGCATCGACCCAAGTGTGCGGGCGCTCACACGCGAATGCCTCCGAACGGGGGCATGCTTTGACCAATGACCGATGCGGCGCTAGTCCGGCACTACGGGCGCGCGCCGTAACGAAAGCCTGAGACCCACGAGCCATGCCACGTTTTGCCCGCCTCTTCGAAGCCGCAGCCGACACCCTCAACGCTTATTACCAGGCTGTCGCGGACGCCAGCATCGACAGCGTGATGTCGTTGTGGATCGACGAGGAATTCGCCACGTGCATCTGCGCGGACGGCACGCATCTGCATGGTCTGCCGAGCATCCGCGCCGGGATCGGCAAGCAGTTCGAAGCGCAGGCGGTGACCATCGAGCCGCTCGATATCCGCGTGTACGACAGTCTCGGCACCGTCGTGTATGCGATCGCGGAGGCGCATCAGCCAGCGGGAACGGTGGCGCCGCGCATGGTGTTCACGACTTACGTGATGGTCCACGAACGCGGCGAATGGAAAATCGCGCACATTCACGCGAGCGAGATGCCGATGGAAACAGCCGGCCAGTTCGCGGTCAAGATGCGCCACGGTCAGGGGCCGCTGCACTAAAAAATGCGGCCCGGTTGCAGAGCAGCACTAAGAAGACGTATGTCGGGGAGTGGCCATGAAGCGCGATCCTTTGTTGAAACACGATTCGTCATTCGTGGATACGGGGCCCGCAGCGGCGCTTAAGGAAAGCGTGCAGGCAGCCGGGCGAACGCTCGGCGCGCCGGTTGCGGACTGGCTCTACAACGCGCCGCGCTGGCTGCCGACGAGCCACGCGCAGACCATCGTGCCGGCGCTCTTCGGGCGCAAGCCGGCGGTGCAATACCGGCGCGAACGCTGGACCACGCCGGATGGCGACTTCATCGATCTCGACTGGGTAGCCGACGAAGCACCCGCCGACGCCCCGCTCTTCGTGCTGTTTCACGGCCTCGAAGGCAGTTCGGACTCCCACTACGCCCGCACGATGATGGCCGCCGCTCAAGCGCGCGGCTGGCACGGCGTCGTTCCGCACTTTCGCACGTGTAGCGGAGCGCTCAATCTGCTGCCGCGTTTTTACCATCTCGCCGACAGCGCCGAAGTCGACTGGATTCTGCGACGCCTGCGCGCCAATCACGCGGGGCCGATCGTGGCGGCGGGCGTCTCGCTGGGCGGCAATGTGCTGCTGCACTGGCTGTGCGACCGCGGCGCCGAGGCTTCGTCGATCATCAGCGCGGCGGCCGCCATCTCCGCTCCGCTCGATGTTCACGCGGGCGGCGCAGCGATCTCGCAAGGCTTCGGCATGATCTACACACGCAGCTTTTTGAAGTCGCTCAAGCGCAAGGCGCTTGCGAAGCTCGGACAGTTTCCCGGCCTTTACGACCGCGACGCCGTGCTCGCCGCGCGCACGCTGTACGAGTTCGACAACGTCGTGACCGCGCCGCTGCACGGCTTTCGCGATACCAACCACTATTGGTCGACCGCGACCACGCGCGCGCATCTGAACCGCATCGCGGCGCCCGCGCTTATCCTGAACGCGCGTAACGATCCGTTCCTGCCCGAGTTCGCGTTGCCGTCGCAGGCGGAAGTGTCGTCGCGCGTCACGCTCGATCAGCCGAACCACGGCGGACATGTTGGCTTCATGACGGGGCCGTTTCCAGGGCGGATCGACTGGTTGTCGCAGCGTGTGTTCGGCTATTTGGAGAACTTCGTCGCTCATGGATGACATCGTCAGGCAGGCGCTTGCCAAATGGCCGAACGTGCCGCATTGCACGGGCTGGCTTCTGCTCGACCGACGCGGCCAGTGGCGCATGCGCGACGATGCCGCGCAAGCCGCGGGCGAACTCGGCAGTCCCATCCGGCATGAGGCGCTGATCGGCTTCATCAACCGCAATTACGAGCGCGACGACGAGGGTCAGTGGTTCTTCCAGAACGGTCCGCAGCGCGTGTATGTGGAGTTGGCTTATACGCCGTGGATCGTGCGGCTCGATGTATCGGCGGATGGTTCGTTGCAACTGACCGATCAGGCGGGCGCGGCGTTCGAGCCGGAACAGGCGTGGATCGACGATGAAGGCGGTGTGTTGTTCGCCGATGCTTCCTCGCCGGCTCGCGTGGCCGCTTTGCACGATCATGATCTGGAGGTGCTGGCGGATCATGCTTCGCTGGATGAGGCTGCTTCGCCCGAGCACGGTGGCGTGTTTCATTGGCGCGACAGCATTGATCTTCCCTTGCAGACGATCAGACGGTCGGATGTCGCGGCGCGTTTTGGCTTTGTCGCGAGTCCGGCTGCGCGGGCTATTGGCGTGCGGGGTTAGAGGTTATCGGCGCACGGATCGTGTACGGTCGTGGCAGGGTCGAGCGCTCGCTCAGAGCTAACCGCGGCGCGCCGCCGTTCAGCTGTTTTTCTCCTCCTCGCGCTCCTCCTTGTAGCGCGTTTCGAAATCGCGCAAACGCGCGGAGATCGTCGAGAGATCGTAGAAACTCGCGGTTTTCAGGTCGCGCGCTTCCTTTAGCTGCCGAATC
This sequence comes from Caballeronia sp. GAWG1-1, assembly GCF_023631465.1. Classification (NCBI taxonomy): domain Bacteria; kingdom Pseudomonadati; phylum Pseudomonadota; class Betaproteobacteria; order Burkholderiales; family Burkholderiaceae; genus Caballeronia; species Caballeronia sp. GAWG1-1. Next base: position 3,415 of record NZ_JALQDB010000005.1, on the reverse strand, counting down.
GCGGATGGCCATGCGCCGTCGAGCGCGAATTTCTCGGCCATCGCCTGATGCTGGCTCAGCGGGTCGTTGAGGCCCGCGCTCGCCTGCGCGAGATAGAGCCACCAGTCGGGGCGTAACGGGTCGGCGCGCGTTTCCTGGCGCGCGAGCGATTGGGCATCGGCGTAGCGGTGCGCCGACAGCAAGGCTTGCAGATGGATATCGATTGCCGCGTGCGAGTCCGGCCAGCGCTTCTGCGCTATTTCCGCGAGGCGGATGGCGTCGTCGTTACGGCCGGCGCGACGGGCGATATCGGCGGCTAGTACGTCGAGGCTAGGTGTGCTGCGGGGTGTTGCGGGCGCTGGCGGCTGCGGTGGCGCGGCGGGTTGTGGGCTCTGGCGCGGGATCGAGGTGCTCGTGACGTGGACCGGCGGAAGCGGGATCGTGTTCTTCAAGGTCGGGGTGTTGGATGCGGTCGTGTGGCGGGAGTTGCTGTTCGCGTCGGTGGTTGTCGCAGCGCCCGCGCGCTTCGTCTCGGATGGGTTGTTTTGGTGGCTCGACGAATCTTTCTCTGCGGTTGAGACGTTTGCGGTTTTCGGGCTTTTTGCGTTTGGGTTGTTTGCGTTGTTTGTGTTGTTCGTGCTGCTCGTGCCGTTCGCCAGCGTCGCGCCGCCTGTGCTGACCGCGTTCTTGACGTTAAGCGAATTGTTCGTGCCGTGCCCGCCGTTCGCGCCGTTCGCGCCGTTCGCGCTGTTTGCGTTGTTTGCGTTGTTTGCGTTGTTTGCGTTGTTTGCGTTGTTTGCGTTGTTTGCGTTGTTTGCGTTGTTTGCGCTGTTTGCGTTGTTTGCGCTGTTTGCGTTGTTCGTGCTGCTCGTGCCGTTCGCCAGCGTCGCGCCGCCTGTGCTGACCGCGTTCTTGACGTTGAGCGACTTGTTCGCGCTGTTCGCGCTGTTTGCGCTGTTTGCGCTGTTTGCGTTGTTTGCGTTGTTAGTGCTGCTCGTGCCGTTCGCCAGCGTCGCGCCGCCTGTGTTGACCGCGTTCTTGACGTTGAGCGAATTGTTCCCGCCGTTCCCGCCGTTCCCGCCGTTCCCGCCGTTCCCGCCGTTCCCGCCGTTCCCGCCGTTCCCGCCGTTCCCGCCGTTCGTGCCCTTCCCGCCGTTCGCCAGCGTTGCGCTGCCTGTGTTGGCCGCGCTCTTGACGTTGAGCGGATTGTTCGGATTACTCGCGCGATTGCCGCTCCCCGAAAAGCTCAGCACATCGTGCGCACTACTGCCGAGCAGCGAAGACATACCTTCCGATAACGCGACGCCATTCGTCCTTGCATCGGTGACGGCAGGCATATGCCTCGTCTGTGCGGATCTCACGCCGTTGGCAGCGAGATTCAACCCGGCATCGACGGAAGCAGCCGCCTTCGCCGACGATGCCGCCCCACGCTGCGCTTTCGAACCCCGTGCGCCGCTAGCCGCATCCGCGCCGCCGATACTCTTCAACTCCTGCCGCGCCTGCGCCGATGCCACCGCCGCATTCGCCTCCTCGCCTTCGAACAGACGGCGCGACTTCGCGAGCGCATCGTTGGCGGCGTCGTAATCGCCGAGCAGCGACTGCGCGAGCGCGACGCCATACCAGTTCGCCGCCGGATTGAGCGCGGTCTGATCGTTGATCTCGGTCTTCAGCCGGCTCGCGACCTCGCGATAATCACTCGCATAATTGACCTGCAACACCCGCGCGCGCGCCCGCACGAACGCGTATTCGGGCGACTGACGCGGCTGCCGATACGGCACGCGCCGCGCACGATCCTCCATATCGGCGATGCGCTCGACGGTCAGCGGATGCGTGCGCGCATAAGGCGGCACGCCGTTGTCGGACATCGTCAGGCGGTCCAGACGCGCGAAAAACGCGGTCATCGCGTAGGGGTCGTAGCCGGCGGCGGCGAGCATCTGAAAGCCGACGCGGTCCGCTTCGTGTTCCGCCGCGCGCGAAAATTTGAGCTGATTGTCGACGGCGAACGCCTGCCCGCCCATCGCGATACCCATGCCGAGATCGCCGCTGCGCGCCATCACGCCAGCGAGCAAGCCGGCGAGCATGGCAGCGAGCGCGGCATAGCCGCTCTTTTTCTGCGCGCCGATCATGCGCGCGATGTGCCGCTGCAGCACGTGCCCCATCTCGTGACCGATGACCGACGCCAGTTCCGACTCGGTCTGCGTCGCGGAAATCAGCCCCGTGTTCACGCCGATGAAACCGCCGGGCATCGAGAACGCGTTGATTTGCGGATCGCGCACGGCGAACAGGTCGAAGTCCGGCCGATAGCCACCGAGGTACTGCGTCGCGGCGGCGGCGGAGAGCTTGGTGGCGATGGAATCGAGGTAATCGCGCATCAGCCAGTCGTCGAGATAGTCGGGGTCGGCGCGGACTTCGCGCATCATCCGTTCGCCGAGCGTGCGTTCGGCTTGCGGTGAAAGCGTGCCGCCGGAGCCATCGCCGAGATCGGGAAGCTGCACCGAGGACAAGGGCGCACGCAGGCCGCTCATTTCGCCAGGCCGATTGGCGAAGCGGCTTTCGGCGCCGCCGTAGACGCCGAAGACGCCGTCGGCCAGGTTGGCGGGGGGTGAGGCGGGGACGGTGGTGGTCGCGGTTGCCTTGGGCGCGGTTGCGGTTGCGGTTGCGGTTGCGGTTGCGGTTGCGGTTGCGGTTGCGGTTGCGGTTGCGGTGGCGGTGGCGGTGGCGGTGGGCGCGTTTGTGGTGGGCGCGTTTGTGGTGGGCGCGTTTGCGGTGGGCGCGGTTGCGGTGGGCGCGTTTGTGGTGGCAGAGTTTGCGGTGGTCGCGTTTAAGGCGATCGCGTTTGCAGTGGGCGCGGTTGCGGTGGGCGCGTTTGTGGTGGCAGAGTTTGCGGTGGTCGCGTTTAAGGCGATCGTATTTGCGGTGGTCGCATTTGCGGTGGTCGCATTTGCGGCGGTCGCATTTGCGGCGGTCGCATTTGCGGTGGTCGCATTTGCGGTGGTCGCATTTGCGGTGATCGCATTTGCGGTGATCGCATTGGCGGCGGTCGCATTTGCGGCGGTCACGTTCGCGGCGGTCGCGTTTGCGGCGGTCGCGGTCACGTTCGCGGCGGTCGCGGTCACGTTCGCGGCGGTCGCCTTTGCAGCGCCCCTTGCGCCCGCCTTCGCCGAATCATCCGCGCGAGCCACGGACGCGCCGACCTGCGCCAACGCAACGGGCGGCATGGCGAGACTCAGGCACAGCACGAAAATGAGCGCACGGCTCGAACGTGTCAGATTCATGGCGCGAAACCGGCGTCGGCGAGCCGGTCAGCTTGATGACGAAAACGGGCTTATCGTATCAAGTGTTGTAGGTCCCAAGTTCAAATGTCGTGTTTCTGCCAAGTAGAGATGTCGCCTTTTGGCTTAAGTTCATTGCCGGACAAGCGTGTCAGGAGCGCGGG
>NZ_JALQDB010000004.1:0-61491 GCF_023631465.1 Caballeronia sp. GAWG1-1 | reverse complement strand
GAGGTGCAGGCGGGCGGCGAGGTGCTTTGCTGCGGCAAGTACGACCGTATTGCGCGGATTGATCAGGGCGCTGAAGTTGAGAACAAGCGGCTGGCGCATGCACTCGAAGCCGCACGCTTGTTGCAAGCCAAACGAGACGATCGTCGTGCGTGTGATGCGCCGTCACGCACGCATCGCGGTGAACAGGTTCGGGCCAAGAAGGCGCTTGAAGGACTGAAGAAGCAACGCGCACTGAGCATCGCTGATATGAACGAAGCGATTCTCGAGGTCAGTGCAAAAACGATGAGGGAACGGGGGGCGGCTGCGCCGCCCCAACCCCACAACCTGAACAGAAACATCCGTTCAAAACCCGACATCTCTACTTAGCGGCAACCCCGACGTTTGAACTTAGCAGCAACAAGTGTTCGGCGCTCGGCGGTGGATTGAATCGGACCGAAGACGCCGTATCGCGCTGGTATGATGAGCGCCCGTTCGAAGGAGAGGCTATGTCCGGACTCACACATTTCGATGCCGCAGGCGAGGCGCACATGGTCGATGTCGGCGACAAGGGCGAGACACGCCGCATCGCCGTCGCGCGCGGTTCCATCGCCATGCTCGATGGCACGCTGGCGCTGATCCGCGAAGGCCGCGCGAAAAAAGGCGACGTGCTGGGCGTGGCGCGCATCGCCGCTATTCAGGGCGCGAAGCGCACGGCCGACCTGATTCCGCTGTGTCATCCACTTGCGCTGACGCGCGTGGCGGTGGATTTCACCATCGACGAAACGCTGCCCGGCGTGCATTGCGAAGTGCGTGTGGAGACGGTCGGGCGCACCGGCGTGGAAATGGAAGCGCTCACCGCCGTGCAGATCGGCTTGCTGACGATCTACGACATGTGCAAGGCGGTGGATCGCGGCATGACCATCAACAATGTGAAGGTGCTGGAGAAGCATGGCGGGAAGTCGGGGGATTGGGTGGCGGCGTAGTCCTCGCGCCCGGAGCCGACGCCGACCTCAATCATCATCATCGTCATCATCGGCAGTGGCGTTCCCCACCCCCGGCTCTCCATACAACTTCACCAGATCCGCCTTGAACGAAGCCAGCGGCTTCCCCGTCTCATCGATGAGCTGATAAACCGACGCCAGTTGCTTCGGCCAGTCATGCAGTTGGGTCGCGAAAATCTTGAGCTTCGCCATCGTGTCCAGCGCTTCGTCGCGCTGACCAGCAAGCGCCTGCAGCACCGCATATCGCCGCAACACCGTCTCGCCCGGCAGTAACGCAATCGCCTTGCGATGCATCGCGAGCTTCTCTTCGAGGTTCTGCGCGTTGATCGGCACGAGCGTGGCCGCGCCGTATTCGCCCCACGCGGTGAAGAGGAACGAAGGATCGTCCCGATACTGCTCCGCCGGCCGCGATCCGTAGTAAAGCACCTCGGCCCGATGATAGTCGAGCATCACCGGATACAACGCCGCCAGCCCGCCCACCACGAGCACCACGTACACGCCGAACGACAACGGCTTCGCGACCAGCCGCAACGGCCGCGTCTCCAGCAAGCCGATCACGAGCATCGCCGGCATCAAAAAGAACATGTATTGCTGCGGATACTCAACCAACGCATGCATCAGCAGAACGCCAAGCAGCGAAAGCCCGAAAATGCGCGCGGGCGTCTGCGGCGCGCGCAGCACGCGAATCAGCCAGAAGACGAACCCCAGCACCAGAATGCCGAGGCCCAGCGCGCCCGTCTTCGCGAGCAAATCGATGAAGATGTCATGCGCATTGTTCGCGATCTCGACGCCGCCCAGCTCGCGCACCATGTCGAACTGATAGCGCGGAAACTCGCCCCAGCCGACGCCGAGGACGGGATGCGTATGGAACATTGTCCAGCCGTATTTCCACAGCGCAAGGCGCGGCGCGATCTGATTGGCGTCCTGCATGCGCTCGGCGGCCGATTGCGCGAGGTCGAAGTGGAAGCGCACGTTGGCCCAGCGCACCGCCGCGTTCACCGCGAAGAACACGAGCGCGAGCACCACCGGCATGAGCCACGCGCGAAGATCGCGGCGGCCGGGTCCGTCGAAACCTTCCGCCTCTGCCGGCCGCCCCTGCACGAACGCCATCCAGAATCCGGCGACGACGATCACCGCCATCTGCAACCAAGGTCCGCGCGAGACGGTCAGCGCATGTCCGAGCGAAAACACCGCCGTCAGCGCGAGCCACACGATAACGGGCAAACGCCGCGTTTGCACGAAGTACAGCGCGCCCGCCATCGCGAAGGCGATCACCGTCGCGAGGTGATTTGCCTGCGCCATGTTGCCGAACGGCCGCCGCTCGGCCGTCACGTTATAAGCGACGACAAACGGCGTGAACTTCACCTCCAGATGCAGCAACTGCACGACCTGGCAAAAGACCGCGAACAGACCGCCCGCCATGAGCGCGACCGCGCCGATGCGCAACGCCTTCTCCGACAAACCCGCGCGCACGAGCCCGTAGCCGGTATGCACCGCGATGAACGAGGCGAGCAGATAGGCGCCACCGAGCCAGTTCATCGAAGGCTGCGATACCGGCAGCAACACCGTCTGCGCGATGAGCAGCACGCCGAACGCAAGCGGCATGAGCGCAACGACCGGCGAGGCGAACGACACGCGCGGCTCCGACACGCGCACGAGCAGCGCGACCGTCGCCCCGAGCGCCAAGTAAAGCGCCAGCGCGCTGTATTCGGCGTAGAAGGTCGGAATCGGGTACGTGTGGTTGACGACGCCGAACGGCAAGGTCAACGCAAGGCACAGAACGGCAAAACAAAGGTAGCGCGCGTATTGAGAAGGCATGAGGGGCTGTGAACGTCGGCAACCGGCGCACTATACAAAACTTTGCTGCCCATGTCCGGTACACAGCCCGATTTGCGACGAAATCCCCGCGTTTCCAACAAAAAATCCCCGCACCTGACCGCTTCTTGCCGATGGCAGACGAGCGATGCCAACGCACCGCTCGTCTGCCCGTCGTCAGCGATGCACGTCAGCCACGGCATTCCGCCGGCGCGAGATTGGCGGGCAAGCTCGGCGCCTCCGCAGGCGACGGTCCCGCGCCCGGCGCCGGCAACGACGACGCCGCCTTGCCGCCCGCGAAGCATTCCCACGTCAAGGTGCCTGCCTGCACCGATCCGCGCGCAAGCGACACGCGGGCCGTCGGAGTCTCGGCGTTGTCGGGCGTGGATGGCACGAGCACGAGCGTGTTCGATCCTGCTGGCGCGACGCGCGTCGAATAGGCAATCGTGATCTGGCCGTTGTCGCTGTCGATGTGGATCGAGTCGACGTTGCGCGTGCCTGGCGGCGAGGCATATCCGCTTGCGAGATCGGCCGCGCTCGCCGCGTTCTCGGCCACGGCAAGCCGCGCCGATGCCGCGAGCGACAAGCCCTCGCCCACCCGGCTGCGCGCCAGATAATCCTGATACGCGGGAATCGCATACGCGGCCACCACGCCGACGATCGCCAACACGATCATCAGTTCGATCAGGGTGAAACCTCGCGTCGCCGCGTCGCCGGCAGAGCGCAGCCAGCCGTGCATCGCGCGCCAGGCACGCGGCGAATTCGTGTTGCAGGTGATCGTTGTCATCGGTACTCCCAAAAGGACAAAAAGCGCCCGGATGCATGATGCAATCCGGACGCTTCGATCTTATTCAGGGAGCTTTGGCGGTGACAGTCGGCCGAATGGCTAACGTGGGGGCCTGGGGTGAGCGTCTTTCGGTAAAGGCCTCAGTGTGAGCGCGTTTCCGGTCAACGCGATTTGGCGGAGTGCGCCTCAATCACCCCACTGCATAGAACAACCTCACCCCGGCGCCCGTTTTCCACTGGCGAGCGCGCGCCGCTTGATCAGCACGCCCGCCGCGACCACGAAAATCGCGCCCACCGCTCGCGCGATATACCCGACGAGCTCGGTGTTCAGCTCGGGCCATCGATCGATGAAGGGATCGTCGATGATCAAGCCGCCCGCAATCCACCCGAGCAACGCCGCGCCGAAGAGCACGATGACCGGAAAGCGATCGAGCAGCTTCAGCACCAGCGTGCTGCCCCACACGATGAGCGGAATGCTCACCACCAGCCCGAAGACGACGAGCGTGAAGCGATGCCGCGGGTCCGCCGCCTCCGCCGCGCCCGCAATGGCGATGACGTTGTCGAGGCTCATCACGGCGTCCGCGATGACGATGGTCTTGACCGCTGTCCAGAGCTTGTCCGACGCGTTGATCTCGTGCGCGTCGTGGTCAGGCTGCATCAGCTTCACGCCGATCCACAGCAGCAGGATGCCGCCGACGAACTTGAGGAACGGGATATCGAGCAGAAACACCGCGAACGCGATCAGCACGACGCGCAGCACGATGGCGCCGAGCGTGCCAAGCAAGATGCCACGCGTGCGCTGGCCGTCGGGCAAACCGCGACAGGCGAGCGCGATCACGACCGCGTTGTCGCCACCGAGCAGAATGTCGATGACGATGATCTGAAGCACCGCGCCCCAATGGAGCGTCGCAAAAAAATCGAGCATGTAGTAATAAAAAAAGCGAGGAAGCCAACGCTCCCTCGCTTTCTATTCGGCGGTTACGAAAGGATTCGGTAAGAGTACCAAACCCCAGGCCGTTCTGCCGATAAACCCGCTTAGATCACCGACTTCAACAGACGACCCATTTCCGACGGGTTCTTCGTGACCTTGATGCCGCACGCGTCCATGATTTCGAGCTTGGCATCGGCCGTGTCCGCGCCGCCCGAGATCAGCGCGCCTGCGTGACCCATGCGCTTGCCCGGAGGCGCCGTGACGCCCGCGATGAAGCCAACCACCGGCTTCTTCATGTTGTCCTTGATCCAGTAAGCGGCGTTCGCTTCGTCCGGACCGCCGATCTCGCCGATCATGATGACGGCGTCCGTTTCCGGATCGTCGTTGAACATCTTCATCACGTCGATGTGCTTGAGACCGTTGATCGGATCGCCGCCAATACCGACTGCCGACGACTGGCCAAGACCCAGCGCCGTCAACTGACCCACTGCTTCATACGTCAGCGTGCCCGAGCGCGATACCACGCCGATGCGACCCTTGCGGTGGATGTGACCCGGCATGATGCCGATCTTCAGTTCGTCCGGCGTGATCGTGCCGGGGCAGTTCGGTCCGAGCAGCAGCGTCTTGCGATTTTCGCGGCGCATGCGGTCCTTGATTTCCAGCATGTCGCGAACCGGAATGCCTTCCGTGATGCAGATGGCGAGATCGAGATCGGCCTCGACGGCTTCCCAGATCGCGGCGGCGGCGCCCGCGGGCGGAACGTAGATCACCGATACGGTTGCGCCCGTTTCGGCCTTCGCTTCCTTCACGCTCGCGTAGATGGGGATGCCTTCGAAATCTTCGCCGGCCTTCTTCGGGTTCACGCCCGCGACGTACGCTTCGCGGCCGTTCGCGTATTCGCGGCAGGCGCGCGTATGGAACTGACCGGTCTTGCCGGTGATGCCCTGCGTGATGACCTTCGTGTCTTTGTTGATCAGAATCGACATGTAGTGACCTCTGTTCGTTTGGCGTCGCGACGCTTTCTCATATGGAAAGCCCGCGCCGCCATTCGTATCTGGTGGAACGCTCTTGTCAGACTAGGAAGCGGGCGCGCTTACTTGCCTTCGGCCGCCGCGACGACCTTCTGCGCGGCTTCTTCCATGCTGTCGGCGGAGATGATCGGCAGACCGGAGTCCGCGAGCATCTTCTTGCCGAGGTCTTCGTTCGTGCCCTTCATGCGCACGACGAGCGGCACCTTCAGGTCCACGGCCTTCGACGCGACCATCACGCCTTCCGCGATCACGTCGCAGCGCATGATGCCGCCGAAGATGTTGACGAGGATCGCCTTCAGGTTCGGATTCTTGAGCATCAGCTTGAAGGCTTCGGTTACCTTCTCGGTCGTGGCGCCGCCGCCGACGTCCAGGAAGTTGGCCGGCTCGCCGCCGAACAGCTTGATGGTGTCCATCGTGGCCATGGCCAGACCCGCGCCGTTCACGAGACAGCCGATGTTGCCGTCGAGCGAGATGTACGCGAGGTCGAACTTCGACGCTTCGACTTCAGCCGGATCTTCTTCGTCGAGATCGCGATACGCGACGATTTCCGGGTGACGGAAGAGCGCGTTCGCGTCGAAGTTGAATTTGGCGTCGAGCGCGATGACCTTGCCGTCGCCGGTCAGGATCAGCGGGTTGATTTCCGCGAGCGATGCATCCGTCTCGTAGAACGCCTTGTAGAGACCTTGCAGAATGGTGCGTGCTTGCGGCAACGATGCATCGGGAATGCCGATCTTGCGCGCGAGATCGTCCGCTTCGGCGTCCTTCAAGCCCGTGGCGGGATCGACCGGCAGCTTGTGCAGCAACTCGGGCGTCTTTTCCGCGACTTCCTCGATGTCCATGCCGCCTTCGCTCGACGCCATCACGACGACCTTCTGCGATACGCGGTCGAGCACGAGGCCGACGTAAAGTTCATTCTTGATGTCCGCGCCTTCTTCGATCAGAAGACGGTTCACCTTCTGGCCCTCGGAACCGGTCTGGTGCGTGACGAGCTGCATGCCGAGGATCTGGTTCGCGTATTCGCGGACCTGATCGATCGACTTCGCGACCTTCACGCCGCCGCCCTTACCACGGCCGCCAGCGTGAATCTGCGCCTTGACGACCCATACCGGGCCGCCCAGCTCTTCCGCGGCCTTGACCGCATCATCCACCGAGAACACGGGTTTGCCGCGCGGGACCGCGACGCCGAATTTCCGCAGGATTTCCTTACCCTGGTACTCGTGAATCTTCATGCGTGATTCCTTCAGTCTGAGAGTTGGAGTGAACTTCGATTTGCTGAACCGCTGATTTCATCGATTCTTGTTTGAATGCTGATCGCCGCGTGCGCGCTAGGTGTCGCGCGGCTTGGTGTCGTTTGTGCCTGCGCGCTCGAACCAGCGCGGATAGTACTCCTCGACCGCGGGGCCGTCGAAGCGCAATGCGTGACAGCGCCCGAGTTGAAACGGCGGTGTGTCCGATGCTGCCTTTGCGTCCTTCGAATCGAACGGATTGCCCGATTCGGTGTTCCAGACCTGACCCGCGAATCCCTGGATGGCGACAGTCGGCAGGACGGCGCACAACTCGGTGAGATGCGTGCAAGCAGCCGCGCCGCCAATACGATGATTGACTTCGCGGCGAAAGTTCTTGAGGAGATTGAGCCCGATGAGCGAGCGATAGGCGGGATTGGACTCGGCGCAGAGACCAGCATAAGGCGCCCACTCCGAGGACGCTTCTGCGCCGACGATAGTGAGTTCGCGGTCGATGGTGATGCGTAGCCAGAGTTCATGGATTGGCTGACCGTAGGGCCGCACGCCCGTCACGAGTTGAAAGTCGCGCGTCTTCTCGTCGGTTAGAACGGCTTCGATGTCCCATAGGCCGTCATCTCGCTCGAACGCTTCAATCCGGATCGCGCGACGATGGCGCAATTGTCGGGAAACGGGCGGGGAAAGAGGCATGCTGGACCAAAGCCGGAACGGGAAAACCGTGGAATTTTAGCATATTGGGTATTTCAAGCCGGGGATGACTCAGGCACCAGAAACGTGCGCGGGGAAAGCTTGAGAAGCCTGTGCTTATTAACGCTTCGGCGCGGTGCGGGATTTTCTTCCCGCCTCGGAGCTTGCATGCACGCGGTCGTTTGAAATCACTTCTTACTTTGGTGGACTAGAAGCTCAACACGCGGATGTGGAAACATGAGCCCGAACTCTTTGCATGCGCGCGAAACCTGAAATTACTCAGCGGTCGAAATCCGCCAGCACGATGAGGCAAGCGCGTGGAGCATGGAATAATTAACCTAACGCTTCGCGTGTGAATGGTTTTGAACCGAGTCGTGATGGAAAGCGGCTTCGCCATGAGTCCAGCACGTGAAAGCATGAAATGTATGCACGCGGCGCTCGGGCAATCACATGGTGCTCGAATGCGCCCGCACTGAACTAGACGGCGTTCGCCATCAATCGTCGATGACTTCGTCGGTCCAGTCTTCGTCGCTTCCCTTCAACACCTTGCTGATCGTGCTCATGGAGAAGCCGCGCGCCGCGAGAAAGCGCGCTTGCTTCGCACGCTCCGCGGGCGTTTCCGGTACGACGCCGTACTTCCTCGCCCATACGGACTGCGCTCGCGCGGTTTCGGTCTGCGCGAGTTTGTCGGCGGTTTCGCCGATGAGTGTCTCTCCCACTGCATGACGCTTCAATTCGTGGATGATCCGGCTGCCGCCCATGCGCGCCGCTCTTCGATGCACGACGCTTTCGACAAAGCGCTCGTTCGAGAGCCAGCCGTCGCGTTCGAGGCTATCGAGCAGTGTTTCGAGCGAATCGGCTTCTTCGACGTAGGGACGCAACTTGCGCGATAACTCCGCGCGGCTATATTCCCGACGAGACAGGTAAGCGAGCGCGCGTCCTTTGAGCGAACGTTGCGGACGCTTGGAATCTTTGACTTCGGCAGCGGAAGTTTTGCGAGCGCGTTGACTTGAACGGCTGTAGACCGATTCGGATGCCGTGTTGACGCCTGCATCCGGCGTGCACTGCTCGAAGGGCTCGAAAGGATCGGCGTCTTCGAAGGCGTCGATTGCAGATGATTGGTTTGGATTGGCAATCCGGCTTGCCAAGGGTGACGCGTTCTGCGCACGGTTGGTCGCCAGAGTCGGCGTTTCCACTGCCGGCTTGGAGGTTGCGTTCCTCGACGGTGCGTTGCCCTCACGAATGGACGCTGCCTGCATCAGCAACGCGCGGGCTTGCTCCAGACGCGCCCGGCGATCTTCGGACGACGATGTCTGACTTTCCCGGACAGCAGCAGCATCAACATCGGCCGCCCTTGCGTCCAACTCAGCAGCATCACGCGCATTCACCGGCAACTCTCGCCGCCAGCCACCACGCAACGCCTTCGTCGAATCGCGCGACTGAGTGTCACGCGACTGAGGATCACTCGCGCCGTTCGGATCATCAGAACCAGCAGACCGCCCGAACCTTCCGTCCGTTCTGCCAGCCTTCGATCCGAACCGGCGCTTCAACATCGTCAGTGACCAAGTGAGTATCTAAACAACGAGACGACGACTACGTGACGACTGCGCGACGACTACGTGACGACCACGTGACGATTAAGCGACAACTCACTCGTCTGCCACCGTGGCGCCCGGCGCCACGGCGTCAGCCATTGCCGCCACGCCGAGCGACTCGCGGATCTTGTTCTCGATCTCGCGGGCGATGTCCGGGTTCTCGCGCAGGAATTCACGCGCGTTGTCCTTGCCCTGACCAATACGCTCGCCGTTATAGCTGTACCAGGCACCTGCCTTGTCGACCAACTTGGCCTGCACGCCCAGGTCGATGATCTCGCCCTGACGCGAAATGCCTTCGCCATAAAGGATGTCGAAAATGGCTTCGCGGAACGGCGGCGAGACCTTGTTCTTCACGACCTTCACGCGCGTTTCGTTGCCGATGACTTCGTCGTTCTTCTTGATGGAACCAATACGGCGAATGTCCAGGCGCACCGACGAATAGAACTTCAGCGCGTTGCCGCCCGTGGTGGTTTCCGGGTTGCCGAACATCACGCCGATCTTCATGCGGATCTGGTTGATGAAGATGACGAGGCAGTTCGTACGCTTGATGGTGCCGGTCAGCTTGCGCAGCGCTTGCGACATCAGGCGCGCTTGCAAACCAGGCAGCGAGTCGCCCATTTCGCCTTCGATTTCCGCCTTCGGCACGAGCGCCGCGACGGAGTCGATGACGATCATGTCGATGGAGCCGGAGCGCACCAGCGCATCCGCGATTTCCAGTGCCTGCTCGCCCGTGTCCGGCTGCGAGATCAGCAGTTCCTGCGCATTCACGCCGAGCTTCTGCGCGTATTGCACGTCGAGCGCGTGTTCCGCGTCGATAAACGCCGCCGTGCCGCCGACCTTTTGCATCTCGGCGATCACCTGCAGCGTGAGCGTGGTCTTGCCCGACGACTCGGGCCCGTAGATTTCCACGACACGGCCGCGCGGCAAGCCGCCGACGCCAAGCGCGATATCTAGACCGAGCGACCCTGTCGAGACCACCTGAATGTCTTCCACCACCTCGCCTGCGCCGAGCCGCATGATCGACCCTTTGCCGAATTGCTTTTCGATCTGCGCGAGCGCGGCGGCCAATGCCTTGCCCTTCTCCGCAGTCATGCCAGCCGGGCCTTTCTTGCTTTCTTCCATGAATCGTCCTTTGCTATGATGAACGGCGTCTGAGGCGGGTGCCGGCAAGCTCGAAACGAACTCGAGCCCGTCTGTAGCACTCCCGCAGACACTGTATAAAAAAACAGTAGTTTTTGCAAGCCCGATCGCGCGACGCAGTCTTTTTTCCACGCCGCGCGCACCGCGCAAAAACCGCAAAACACCTGGAGACCGCCGCGCCGGGCGAAATGCGGTGTCGGCAATGACTGCGCTTTGCCGCGCACGAAGGCGCACAACACGATGCGAATCCTCATTGCCGAAGACGACAGCATACTCGCGGACGGTCTCATTCGATCACTCCGCCAATCGGGATACGCCGTCGACCATGTGAAGCATGGCGTCGAGGCAGATACCGCCCTTTCGCTGCAAACTTTCGACCTCCTGATTCTCGATCTCGGCCTGCCGCTCATGCCCGGTCTGGAGGTGCTGCGCCGCCTGCGCGCACGCAATTCGCAGATGCCGGTTTTGATCCTGACGGCGGCCGACAGTGTCGACGAACGCGTGAAGGGACTCGACCTCGGCGCCGATGACTATATGGCCAAACCCTTCGCGCTCAACGAGCTCGAAGCGCGCGTTCGAGCGTTGACGCGACGCGGCGCGGGGGGCGGTCCGACTGTCGTGAAGCATGGTTCGCTGGCGTTCGACCAGGTCGGACGCGTCGCGCATATCGGCGAGCAAGTCGTAGACCTGTCCGCGCGCGAACTCGGCGTGCTCGAAGTGCTGCTCCAGCGCATCGGGCGGCTCGTGTCGAAGGAACAGCTCGTGAATCATCTGTGCGAGTGGGGTGAAGAAGTAAGCAACAACGCAATCGAGGTGTACGTGCACCGCTTGCGCAAAAAAATCGAAGCGAGCGGCGCGCGCATCATCACGGTGCGCGGGCTCGGCTACACGCTGGAAAAAGCCGTCGCCATTGTCGACAACGGCGCCGTTGCCCAACCCGCGGCGAGCGATTCCCTGCCCGCCAGCCCTCAATACAAGTAGCCGCGCATGGCGTCGCCCGTTTCCACCGAACCAAGCGAAGCCCGGCACGGACACGACCACGCCGCCACCGAAAGCGACACCGACGCCAAGCGCGACGCGCGCTACGCCAACCCGTTCGCGCCTCCCGACGAACTCGAACCCGACAACGAAACGCATCCGCGCTCGCTCTTCGGCGAGATTCTCGACTGGATGCTTGCGCCGCTTCTGCTGCTCTGGCCGATGAGCATCGCGGTGACGTATCTGGTCGCGAAGTCGATTGCCAACGGTCCGTTCGACCGCGCGCTCGAAGCCGACGTCTACATGCTCGCGCGCCAGATCCAGCCGGTGAACGGCGTCGCCGAACTGCGTCTACCCGATGTCACGCGGGATTTCCTGCGCGCCGACAACGTCGACAGCGTGTTCTTTCAAGTGCTCGGCACGCGCGGCGAACTGGTCGGCGGCGACCGTGACATGCCCTTGCCGCATGACGACGATCGTCCGCAGCCGGGCATCGTCGAGTTTCGCGACGACGCCCTGCGCGGCAACGACATTCGCGTCGCCTATACGACGGTCGATGTGCCCGGTCTCGCGCCGGGACGCGATCCCGCCGAGACGCAGCCGGTGCTCGTGCAGGTCGCCGAGACGCTGGACAAACGCAGCCAGCTCGCCAACGACATCATCAAAGGCGTGATCCTGCCGCAGTTCGTGATCCTGCCGCTCGCCATCGTGCTCGTGTGGTTCGGCCTCTCGCGCGGGCTCGCGCCGCTGCACGCGCTGCAGTCGAACATTCGCGCGCGGCGTCCGGACGACCTCTCGCCGCTCGAAGCGGCCCGCGCGCCGCCCGAGATCGCGCCGCTCGTGGCGTCGTTCAACGATTTGCTCGTGCGGCTCGAACAGAACATGGAGTTTCAGAAGCGCTTTATCGCCGATGCCGCGCATCAGATGAAAACGCCGCTCGCCGGCCTGCGCATGCAGGCGGAGTTTGCGTTGCGCCAAGAGGTATCGACGGAAGTGCAGCGCTCGCTCGAACAGATCGCCACGAGTTCCGAGCACGCGGCGCGGCTCGTCACGCAATTGCTCGCGTTGGCGCGCGCGGAAAATCGCGCGACGGGGCAGATTTTCTCGCACGTCGAACTGACCGATCTCGCGCGGCTCGCCGTGCGCGACTGGGTGCAGGCGGCGCTCGCGAAGGGTATCGATATTGGTTACGAGGAGCCCGCGTATCCCGTCGAGGTCGAGGGCAACGCGGTGATGCTGCGTGAATTGCTGTCGAATCTGATCGATAACGCCATCCGCTACACGCCTCCGAACGGACGCGTGACCGTGCGCGTGCGGACCGGCGAGCACGATCTCGATCACGTTCATCTCGAAGTGGAAGACACCGGACTTGGCATTCCGAGCGCCGAACGCGAGCGCGTGCTCGAGCGTTTCTATCGCATTCTCGGACGCGAGGGCGACGGCAGCGGCCTCGGTCTCGCCATTGTCAAGGAGATCACGGCGATGCACGGCGGCACGCTCGTCATCGAAGATCATGTCTATCAGGAAGCGCCGCGACTGGCCGGAACGCTGGTTCGCGTGAGCTTACAGCGGGTTTTTCCTATGCGGGACAAACCCTGAGCCGGCTCAGCGCCTAACATCTCGACAAACAACATTAAACGCGCATTGACGCAAGAATGAGCGAGATAAAAAGAAAATAGAAAATGGTTAGCCGAAGATGTACTTTATGCGCCGATTCGACACGCATCCGAGCGAGTCAGAACGCCGTAAGTTTTCGTTCCAATAATCGTTGCACCGGAGCGCCTCGGGCGTTTCCGACACGTACGCGAATTCAAATCAGGAGACGATTCATGGCTACGGTTGAGGGGCGCATTTCCCACGCACCGATGACGAGCGAGGAAAGGAAGGTCATCTTCGCTTCGTCGCTCGGCACGGTGTTCGAGTGGTACGACTTTTATCTGGCGGGCTCGCTTGCCATCTACATCAGCAAGACGTTCTTCTCGGGCGTCAATCCGACCGCTGGCTTCATCTTCACGCTGCTCGGCTTCGCGGCGGGTTTCGCGGTGCGTCCGTTCGGCGCGATCGTGTTCGGGCGGCTCGGCGATATGGTCGGGCGCAAATACACGTTCCTCGTAACCATCGTCATCATGGGTCTGTCGACGTTCCTGATCGGCTTCCTGCCCGGCTACGCGACCATAGGCATTGCGGCGCCGGTCATCTTCATCGCGATGCGCTTGCTGCAGGGCCTCGCGCTCGGCGGCGAGTACGGCGGCGCGGCGACCTACGTCGCGGAGCACGCACCGGCCAATAAGCGCGGCGCATGGACCGCGTGGATCCAGACCACGGCGACGCTTGGCCTTTTCATCTCGCTGATCGTGATTCTGGCGGTACGCACGATGGTTGGCGAAGAACAGTTCGGTGCCTGGGGATGGCGTATTCCGTTTCTCGTGTCGATCCTGCTGCTCGCGGTGTCGGTGTGGATTCGCATGAAGCTGCATGAATCGCCGGTGTTCGAGCGCATCAAGTCCGAAGGCAAGACTTCGAAGGCGCCGCTGACCGAAGCGTTCGGCGAATGGAAGAACCTGAAGATCGTGTTGCTGGCGCTGTTCGGTTTGACGGCGGGTCAGGCGGTCGTGTGGTACACGGGGCAGTTCTACTCGCTCTTCTTCCTCACGCAAACCCTCAAGGTCGATGGCACCAGCGCGAATATCATGGTCGCGGTGGCGCTTTTGATCGGCACGCCGTTCTTCGTGTTCTTCGGGTCGCTGTCGGACCGGATCGGCCGCAAGCCGATCATCATGGCGGGCTGCCTGATCGCCGCGTTGAGCTTCTTCCCGCTCTTCAAGGCGCTCGCGCACTACACCAACCCGACGCTCGAAGCCGCCACGCAGAAGTCGCCGATTGTCGTGATCTCCAACCCGGACGAGTGCTCGTTCCAGTTCAATCCGGTGGGCACGTCGAAGTTCACGTCGTCGTGCGATATCGCGAAGAGCGCGCTGTCCAAGGCCGGTCTCAACTATGAGAACGTCGCGGCACCGGCGGGCACGCTCGCGCAGATCAAGGTGGGCGAAACGGTGGTGAACACCTACGACGGCAAGGCGGCCGACGCGAAGGCGCAAGGCGCGGCCTTCGACAAGACGCTTGCCGGCACGTTGAAGAGCGCGGGCTACCCGGCGAAGGCCGATCCGGCGCTCATCAACTGGCCGATGGCGATCGTCGTTCTGACCATCCTCGTGATCTTCGTGACGATGGTCTACGGCCCGATCGCGGCAATGCTGGTTGAGATGTTCCCGGCGCGGATTCGCTACACGTCGATGTCGTTGCCGTATCACATCGGCAATGGCTGGTTCGGTGGATTTCTTCCTGCGACGGCTTTCGCTATCGTCGCCGCGAGAGGCGATATCTATTCGGGCTTGTGGTATCCGATTGTGATTGCGCTGGCGACGTTCGTGATCGGCATGTTGTTCGTCAAGGACACGCGCAAGACGAATGTCTATGACGAAGATTGATGACGATGGTGCTTTCCTGGCGCTTTCCTGCCGCTTGAATAAAACGAGCGGCAGGGGTTGACAGCGGTTTCACCTATCGCCATAATCTCGCTTCTTTCGGCGAATTAGCTCAGTCGGTTAGAGCGACGGAATCATAATCCGCAGGTCCGGGGTTCGAATCCCTGATTCGCCACCAGCATCAAAAGAAGCCGCTGTTCCGCAAGGATCAGCGGCTTTTTGCTTTCGGCGCGCTTCCCGGCATGCCAGCGTTTTTTTGTCTTCATGCATGACCGGCGCCTTTCCGCATCTCCTTGGTTACGCGCTCGTCGCCATGACACTCAACACGCGTGACTTGCCCGCCGCGAAGTGACGCGACGCTTCTCAAACGCCTCCTCGTTCGAATCAAGCGGAGATGTTTGCTTACAAATGTCACACCGAACGCGTCCACCGGGCAGCAAACGCGGCGTTATAGCAGGCAGGCATCAATGCCTTGCAAGCACTCAACGGAGACGCTGCCATGAACGCCGTACCCCAGTTCGATCAAAAGCCCTCGCGTATTCATCCGCTCATGGCGGCCGCCGCCGTCTCGGTGATCCTCGCTTGCGGCACGGGCGTGGCCGCGATGACCGGCCTTCTGCCGTCATCGAAAGCCACCGCGACGGCCGTGACGGCTTCGCCGCTGGTAGATGGGCAAGTCGCCAAGGCGTCGCCCGCAAGCGCGCCGGCTCTGACTGGGAGCGACGCGGATCGATTGCCGCGTGCGGTTCGCGGGCATCACTTGAAACCGGCGTCGACGACGGCACATAGCGTGGCGGCCGCGGCGCCCGCAGCGGTCGAAGCCCAACCGGCGTACGATCCGTATGCCGGCCAGGTCATGGCGGTGAACGCGGTGCAGACCGCGCAACCCACCACGGGTCTCGGTGCAATAGGCGGCGCGGTCGTCGGCGGTTTGGCGGGGACGCAGATCGGTAACGGTCGCGGACGCACGGCGGCGACGATCATCGGCGCACTTGGCGGCGGGCTCGCGGGCAATCAGATCGAACATGTCGTCCACAAGACGACGACGTATCAGGTGCAAGTCCGCATGAACGATGGCAGCGTGCGCAGCTTCAATTACGACAGCGCGCCCGGCGTCGCGGTCGGCGAGCGAGTGCGCGTGGCGGGTGAATCGCTGAGCCCGGCTTGAGAACGGCGCGCCTTTGCAAAGCCTGACGCGTCTTAAGACAACACTAATTATCGAGTGCGATGATGTTTCCATGCTCATTGCACGAAGCGTCCCGGCCCGCCGGTTCGGGTGCGCGAGCAAGAACCTGTTCCGGAGATTTCCGTGAAGAAAAAATCGACGAATACGAAGTCCGGCCGTCCTGCCATGTCGCCGCTGTTGCGCGCGCTGACCTATAGCCGCGCCGCCCGCGAACCGATGACCAACGCCATGCTGCTTCAAGCCTATGCCGCACTCGACGCCCTCCGGCGCGGACACGGCTCGAAGCCGCTCTTCATGGCGCTGTGCCGGCATCTGCTGATCGCGGAAGAACTCGGCCAGCTCGGTCACGTGACCGATCACGCCGACGACATCACCGCAGCCTACGAAGCGCTCGTCGAACTGGACGAGCGGCACACCGGCACGGGCGAGTGGACGCTCGACGACGCGGCGCACGCCAACCTGTGCGATGCACTCGCCATCTATGCCGACCAGCTCGAAGACGCGACGCTCGAACACATCGCGCAAGCCGAAGCACGCATGGTCACGCAATCGCTCGTCGCGGCGAACTTGCGTCACGAGGCCAAACACGAAGAACTGGCTTAGTCGAAAAGCCGATTGGACGGTTAAGGGTTTATCCGCCACGTATCTTGCTTGCGTGTGTTCGAGAACGAACACTCATACAAAACCGTTGCCTCGATACTGTGTCTGCGCACGGGGGAAGTCGATTCAAGCGCAAACGGACCACAAAAAAGATGGGCGGCATTCGACCGAGTTGTGGGTAAAGGCACAGGCGCGCCAGGCAGGTAACGAATAAAGAGCGCGCGGTTTTGCCAACAGCCCGGCGAGTAGCAGGCGAACCACGCCATCGCTCCGACAAAGAAGCTCAAAAGCCGGCACTCGCCGGCTTTTCTTTTTTGCGCGACTCAGCGGTACTTCGAGAACACCGTCCGGCCGCACTCCGCACACCATGAACGCTGCGCGGATTCGATATCCGCATCCCAGACGTGTCCCCACGCGCATCGCCAGGAAGGCGGCGCCTTGATGTCGGCACGGCCCGGCGATAACAGCGCACCGCCGCGCATCTGCGCGATGCCATGCAAGCGCTGCATCTCGACCTCGCGCCGCTGCGACGCGCAGTTCATGCAACGAATGTTCTGAGCCGCATCTACCGCGTCGTCCCAGTGATGACCACGGTCGCAAGCCCAGAGCGTGAGCGTCGCATCGTTCGCGTCTTGCAGATAACGGTCGCGATAGCGCGCGGCGTCATTCATCAAGGCGTTTCGTCTCTTGTCGTTATTCTGATTGTTCATTGCCTCTGCAACCTCTCAATGACGTCCGCCGCCCTCCGCCTCCGAGCGCGAAGTCGTCACCACGATGCCGTTCGGATCGAAATGCGCGTTGAACATGGCGTCGCGATTCACGCCATCTTCGAGCCAGTGCCAACTCCACACGCGTTCCTGCTTCAGTCGATACTCCGCGACGGTGGTCGGCTTGCCAAGCAACCGGCGCACTTCATCCTGCGTCATGCCGGGCCTTACCTTCGCGATATTCGCCGCGGTCAGGACCTGCGTCACGGACACGAAGAGTCCGTCGGCGTCGAGATCGACGAAATAGGTGTTCGTTCCCGCCGGGCCGCGCGGATATTCGAGCCGCTTGGACCCGTCGGTGAAAGTCCGTTCGATTTCCGGGTCGCCCATCTGACTGCGAATCTGCGCCTCGGTCGTGACGCCAGGCTGCAAATCCTTCAGCAGCAGATTGTCGGGCTTCACGGCATTGAAAATTGCCTTGAGCTTGTTCAACCCATCCTCGCTTTGCTGCTGATCGCAGCCAGCAAGCAATGACAGCGCGACACATGCCGCGCCCATGACTTTCTTCACCATCACTCTCCTTCGACCTTCATTTTTCAACCTTCATTCTTCAACCACCTGCGCCAAGCAGGGGCAACGGGTCAACCGCCGCGCCCGACTTGCGTACTTCGAAATGCAGCTCCGGAGAGCCGCTCGGTCCCGTGCCCATGTCGGCGATGGTCGCACCCTGCTTGACCGTATCGCCTTCGTGCACGAGCAGCTTGTCGTTATAGGCGTAGGCGGTCAGAAAATCGTTGCCATGCCGCACGATGATCATGCGCCCATACGAGCGCAAGCCGCTGCCCGCATACACGACCTTGCCGCCGGCCGCCGCCTTCACGGGCTGCCCGACCTTGCCGGAGATATCGATTCCCTTGTTGCCGCTTGCGCCGAACTTGCGCACGACCTCGCCCTTCGCGGGCCACACGAACGTGCCCCTGGCCGCGCTCACATGTTCTTCGCTGGCTTCGGGCGCGGGCTTTTGCGCGACGGACTTTTCGGTCTTGTCGCTCGATGACTTCTGCGGTGTGGGAATGAGCGGCGGCATGTCTTTCTTTTGCGCCGTGCTCGCGGATGCCACGGCTGCGCCCGGCGGCGCCACGCGCAACAACTGTCCGATATTCACCTGCTTGCTTTCGGGCAGCGTGTTCCATTTGGCGAGGTCGTCGGGCTTCTGCTTGTAGTTTCGCGCGATGCCATAAAGCGTGTCGCCCGGCTTCACGCGATAGAAGCCCGGCTCCGCTGGCGGCGTGTTGAGCGGCACGACCGGCGCGGGAATGACGGCGGGCGACGTCGTCTGAACGACAGGCGGCGCGCTCGACGCCGAACTCTCGACGATAGGCGCGGGCGTGCGCGGTGTGGAGGAACATCCGGCGAGCACTGCCGCGACCGCTGCCCCCGCGATACCCGCGCGGCTGAATAGCTTGAAACCTTCCATTTGCATCGACACCAACGTTCTCATTCTCTTGTTCTAGTCTCTTGCAGCGTGTTCAAAGCCCACAGCGCCGATTACAGCAATGCGTCGCGCCGCTCCTGTTGCAATACGTGAAACGATCAACATCCGCCAGCATAAAACATTACCGAAACAATTCCGCCGTCGTGACATAAACGACACACGTGGCCATTCGGTGCACCGGGCGTTTCGGCATTCTAAATTTTGATCAAATTACACACTATCTTCGACGCGCTTGCCGTGTCTGGCGCGAGCCGTGGCATCGACAAAACTTGACACTCAGGCCGGTCCGCGTGGCCGTTCTTTGGGCTAAATTCACCGCGCTCGAAAGCAGGAGCTTCCTGCAGTCCTGCAATCATCCAATCTCTCGGAGTTTTTTCTCATGAATTTCTTGCAACACGGAATCATCCTCTGGCTGATCATCGGCGGCGTCGCGGGCTGGCTCGCCGGTCTCATCATGAACGGCAGCGGCTTCGGCGTGATCGTCGACATTATCGTCGGCGTGGTCGGCGGTCTGATCGGCGGCTGGCTGTTCGGCACGCTCGGTATCTCGTTCGGCGGCGGCATCTTCGGCTCGCTCGTGACGGCCGTGATCGGCGCAGTCGTGCTGCTGTTCCTTATCCGCCTGATTCGCCGCGGATAAAACGCATCGAGCGAGGCGCGCAGTGACACGCGTCTCGCTCGATTTCAGTGCCCCAAAGCAGCAATTGCCGTTACGGCTTACGCCTTCGAGCGCCGCCGCGTCAGCTTCCAAAGCGCACCCAGCGCGATCGGCACCACTGCCGCGCCGATTCCCACCAGCACGATCACGTTCAAATACTGCCGAATGAACGGAATGTTGCCGAAGAAGTAGCCGAGTAGCACGAGCAACAGGACCCAAACCAGCGCGCCCAGAATATTGAAGAACTGAAAGCGCGTGTGATTCATCGACGAAGCGCCCGCCACGAACGGCGCGAAGGTCCGCACCACCGGCACGAAGCGCGCGATCACGATAGTCTTGCCACCGTGATGCTCATAAAAGTTGTGGGTCTTTTGCAGCGCCGCGCGGTCGAGAAAGCGCTCCAGCACGGGAATGTTGGTGTCGAACACCTTCGGGCCGATAGCGCGCCCAATCCAGTAATTCACCGTGTTCCCCAAAACAGCCGCCACGAGCAGCAGCACGATGAGCGCGCTCAAGTCCATCGCGTGGGACGCGGCAAACGCGCCGCCGATGAACAACAGCGAATCGCCCGGCAGGAACGGGAATACGACGAGCCCGGTTTCGCAGAACACGATGAGGAACAACACCGCATAGACCCAAGCGCCGTAGTGCTGGATAAAGACACCGAGCGACTTGTCGATGTGAAGGATCATCCCTAGAAATTGCAGCAGCGTGTCCAAAAGCTTTCCTCGAAAAAAATGGCCCGGCGCGACAGGAATCTGCCCGCCGTCAAGAACCGTGAAAGGTCGCGCCATGATACCGAACGCAAACGCGCCTTCAATTAGGAAGCGCTCATCCAGACGCCGTCTCGACGCCCTTTTGCCGCCAAAATCGCGCATCGGGACGCTCGGATGCGAATCGCTATAATTCGGGATGGCCGAACTCAACGATCCCTCCGCCTACACATTGACCGCAGACGCCGCGCGCGGTTCGCGCGCCATCGCGCCGCTTTCCGACCAGCTCATCAGCCAGATCGCGGCGGGCGAGGTGGTGGAACGGCCGGCATCGGTCGTGAAGGAACTGCTGGAAAACGCGCTCGATGCAGGCGCGCGCACCCTGCGCATCACGCTCGATGAAGGCGGCGTGAAGCGAATCGTCATTGCCGATGACGGCAGCGGCATTCCGCCCAACGAACTTCCGCTCGCGCTTTTACGCCACGCGACCAGCAAAATCCGCTCGCTCGCGGACCTGGAAGCCGTCGCCACGCTCGGCTTTCGCGGCGAGGCAATTGCCTCGATCGCTTCCGTCGCGGAGTTGTTCATCACGAGCCGCACCGAGAGTTGTCCGCACGCGACGCGCATCGACGCGCAAACGGGCGCCATTTCCCCGGCAGCCGGCACGGTCGGCACCACCATGGAAGTGCGCGAGCTGTACTTCAACACGCCCGCGCGGCGCAAGTTCCTCAAGAGCGAACAGACCGAACTCGGGCATTGCCTCGATGTGATCCGGCGCATGGCGCTCGCGCGCCCGGACGTCGCCATTTCGGTGATGCACAACGGCAAGGCCGTCGAGCATTGGAACGCGAGCGATCCGCGGACGCGCGTCGCGAAGATTCTCGGCGAGGTGTTCGAAACCGCGCATCTGCCGCTCGATGAACGCGCCGGGCCGCTCGCCGTCTACGGTTGCGCGGGCCTGCCGACCGCCAGTCGCGGACGCGCCGATCAACAGTATTTCTTCGTCAACGGCCGCTTCGTGCGCGACAAGCTGCTTACGCACGCGGTGCGCGCGGCCTATGAAGACGTGCTGCATGGCAATCGCTATCCGGCCTATGTGCTGTTTCTCGACTTGCCGCCCGAATCGGTGGATGTGAACGTGCATCCGTCGAAGATCGAAGTGCGCTTTCGCGATTCGCGCTCGATTCACCAATACGTGTTTCATGCCGTGCAGCGCGCGCTCGCGCGGCAAGCGGGCGCGTCGCCGGAAACCACGTCGGGCGGGCATGCGGCGCAGTTGTCGCCGACCGGACCGGCTTCGTTCAGCGCAAAGCCTTACGCCACGGGCAGCGGCGATACGGCGCCGATGCGCGGCGAAAACGGCACGTCATGGATGCGCCAGTCGCGCATGACGCAGGGCACCTTGCCTGTCGCGCAGCCGCTTGCGCTGTACGACGCGCTCTTCGGCCGCAAGGACAACGCCGCGCCCGAGGCGTCGCCTTCGGTGGCGTGGGCCGGCGAAAGCGCGCCGGCTTATGCGCCGCGACCCGCTCCGCTCGATCACGCCGATGACCAGCCGCTCGGCTTCGCCGTCGGGCAGATTCACGGCATCTACGTGCTTGCGCAAAACGCGCGCGGACTCGTGATCGTCGACATGCACGCCGCGCACGAACGCATTCTCTACGAGCAGTTCAAGAATGCGCTTGCGGATCGTGCGATCGCCGTGCAGCCGCTTCTCATTCCGGTATCGATGACGGCGGATGCGGTCGAGATCGGCATCGTCGAGGAGGAGCGCGCCACGCTCGATGCGCTCGGCTTCGATCTGGCCGTGCTCTCGCCGACATCGATTGCCATTCGCGCAGTTCCTGCGCTGCTCAAGGATGCCGATCTGCAAGCGCTTGCGCGCGCCGTGCTGGCGGATTTGCAGGCGTATGGCGGGTCGCGCGTGCTCACCGAGCGTCAGCACGAGTTGCTTGGAACGCTCGCGTGCCATCACGCCGTACGCGCCAACCGGCGCCTTACGCTCGATGAAATGAATGGCCTTTTGCGCCAGATGGAAGCAACCGAACGCGCCGATCAATGCAATCACGGCCGGCCGACGTGGTTTCAACTCACGCTCGCGGACCTCGACCGCCTCTTCATGCGCGGACAATGACGGCTCGTTCCATCGCGTGTTTATTGGGGCCGACGGCATCGGGAAAGACAGCGGCGGCGCTTGCGTTTGCCGCGCGCTCGGCGCGGCCGGTCGAGATTATCAGCGTGGATTCGGCGCTGGTTTATCGCGAGATGGATATCGGCACGGCCAAGCCGAGCGCGGAAGAACGCGCGCTGGCCGCGCATCATCTGATCGATATCATCGATCCCTCACAGAGCTATTCCGCCGCGCAGTTTCGCGACGATGCGCTGCGGCTCGTCGGCGAAATCGTCGCGCGCGGGCATGTGCCGCTGCTGGTCGGCGGCACGATGCTGTACTTCAAGGCGCTCACGCAGGGCTTGAACGACTTGCCTCCCGCCGATGCCGATACGCGCGCTCTTTTGGATGCCGATGCCGCGCGCGACAGCTGGCCGGCGTTGCATGCGCGACTTGCGTTAATCGATCCGCAAACCGCCGCGCGTCTCGCGCCGAATGACTCGCAGCGCATTCAACGCGCGCTCGAAGTGTTCATGCTCACCGGGCAGCCGATGTCGGCGCTGCTTGCCGCGCCGCGTGAGTCTTCGGGCGATGCGCCGTATCGCTTCGTGCCGATTGCACTCGAACCTTCGGATCGCGCGGTGCTGCATGCGCGTATCGCGGCACGCTTCGATGCGATGCTGGCGCACGGTTTCATCGACGAAGTGAAGCGGCTGCGCGCCCGTGGCGACCTCGATCTGTCGATGCCGTCGATGCGATGCGTGGGTTATCGGCAAGCATGGGAGTATCTCGACGGCGCGACACGCTACGACGAAATGCGCGATAAGGGCGTCTTCGCGACAAGGCAGTTGTGCAAGCGGCAGTTGACATGGCTGCGTTCGATACCGGAGCGGGCGGTGGTGGATTGTTGCGCGGGGGATGCAACGGAGCGGGCGGTGGCGACGGTGTTGGCGGTCGCGGGGTGAGTGGCGTCAAGAAAAGCGGCGAAACCGGTTCTCGCTTGCGCTTCATGCCTCAAGGCAAAGCCGCGTTATCATTCATGCGTGGCTTCTTATCGTTCCGTCCCATGACCAAACCTTCATCAGCGCTCGAAGTGCATCGCAACGACGTTCGTCGCATCATCGCGGCCAACCATGCGGCAAATCCGCGGGTTTTCGGCTCGGTTCTTCACGGCGAAGACGACGACGGCAGCGATCTCGACATTTTGGTTGATGCTCTACAGGGAGCGACGCTTTTCGACCTTGGAGCAATTCAGGTCGAACTGGAAGAACTGCTCGGCGTGCCGGTGGACGTCGTGACACCGCAAGACTTGCCAATGAAGTTTCGATCCGTTGTTCTGAGTGAGGCGCGCGCGGTATGAATGCAAAACAGCGCCATTTGCGCCTGACCGACTATATCGACCACTTGCTGGACGCTTCGCGAACTGCACGCGGCTACGTTCAGAAGCTGAGCAAGGCAGACTTCGTCGCGAATCGGATGGTTCAGCAGGCAGTTATTCTGAACCTCATCGTAATAGGGGAAGCCGCGGTTCAAATTGAGACCGAGTTTCCCGACTTCGCGAAAAGCAACGCTACCGTACCGTGGAAAAAGCTACGCGGCATGCGCAATCGCATGACACACGGCTATTTCGATACGAATCTGGACATTGTTTGGGAAACGGTGCAAAGCGCGCTGCCCGAACTCGAACGCGTCCTCGCGCAGCCGTCTGAGTAATGTCGTTGCTGTAGTGAAAAACAAAAACCCCCGCCACCAGCGAGGGTTTTCAACACCACCATCACAACGCGGCAAGCATTCAAACCACCACCGTCTGCGCCTCCCCTTCCGCGCTTTCCCGCACCACACCAATCTGCCAAACCTGTTCACCCGCTGCCGACAGCGAGCCCGTGGCTGCCTGCGCGTCATCCGCCGCGACGATCACCGCCATGCCGATGCCGCAGTTGAACACGCGATGCATCTCCGCATCCGCGACGCCGCCGTGCTTCTGCAGCCATGCGAACAGCGGCGGCAAAGGCCAAGCGCGATGATCCAGCTCAGCCGTCAACCCTTCGCGCAGCACACGCGGAATGTTTTCGACGAGACCGCCGCCCGTGATATGCGCCATGCCCTTCACGGTCACGGTCTGCATGGCCGACAGCAGCGACTTCACGTAGATGCGCGTGGGCGCCATCAGCGCGTCGGCGAGCGAACGGCCGTCGAAATCGGCGTTCAAGTCGGGATTTGCCCGCTCGATGATCTTGCGCACCAGCGAATACCCATTCGAATGGATACCGCTCGACGCCAGACCCAGCACGACATCGCCCGGCTTGATCGTGCTGCCGTCGATAATCTTGCTCTTCTCCACCGCGCCGACCGCGAAGCCCGCGAGGTCGTACTCGCCGTCCGGGTACATGCCCGGCATTTCCGCCGTCTCGCCGCCGATCAGCGCGCAGCCCGCATATTCGCAACCCTGCGCGATGCCCTTCACCACGTCCGACGCCGTATCCACGTCCAGCTTGCCGCAGGCGAAATAATCGAGGAAAAAGAGCGGTTCCGCGCCCTGCACGAGGATGTCGTTCACGCTCATGGCGACGAGATCCTGGCCCACCGTGTCGTGCCGGTTCAGTTCGAACGCGAGACGCAGCTTGGTGCCGACGCCGTCCGTGCCCGACACGAGCACCGGTTCCTTGTACTTCTTGGGCACTTCGAACAGCGCGCCGAATCCGCCGATGCCGCCCAGCACGCCTTCGCGCAAGGTTTTCTTGGCGAACGGCTTGATCCGGTCGACGAGCGCGTCGCCTGCGTCGATGTCGACGCCCGCATCGCGATACGACAAACCGGGAGCATCAGGGGCGGATTTCGGTTGATTCATGGGGGGAGCGCAAGAAGGTCGGTAAAATGCGATTTTACCCGATGACAGCCGTCCGGCTGGTTTTCCCGCGCGTGCATCGAAGCCTGCCGGCGCTCTTTTCGAGATCGAATACGGTCCGGCGAAAGCAGCGGCGCCGCGCGCGAACGGTGGCCAGCGGCGGCGTTTCGAACATCGGCGCACCCGAACCGCCTGTTTTCAAGACACGACGAAGACAAGACGAAGACACAACCGATCCGCCCAAACAGCCCGAACCGACTCCTTTCTCACGTGCAACGCCAACTGACGCTCGACCTGGGCACACCACCGCCCGCCACCTTCGACAACTTCTTCGCCGCGAGCAACCACGAACTGGTGACGCGCCTGCGCGAGCTCGAAGGCGCGCTCGCGGCCGGACCCGTCGCGGATCGCACGTTCTATATCTGGGGCGAAGCCGGCAGCGGCCGCAGCCATCTGCTGCACGCGCTCGTGTACGAGGCGAACGGCCGCGCGCGCTTTCTGAGCCCGCAAAGCGCGCTGAACGCGTTCGGTTTCGATCCGCGCGTGACGCTCTACGCCGTCGACGATTGCGACGGCCTCTCGCCCGCGCAACAAATCGCGCTGTTCAATCTCTTCAACGAAGTGCGCGCTTACCCCGCCAGCGCGCTCGTCGCGACCGGCAACGTCGCGCCAATGCAGCTCGCCGTGCGCGAGGACCTGCGCACGCGGCTCGGCTGGGGCCTCGTGTTCCATCTGCTGCCGCTCGCGGATGACGCCAAGGCGTCGGTGCTGCGGCACGCGGCGCGCGAGCGCGGCATCGTGCTGGCCGAAGGCGTGCCCGCTTATCTGCTCACGCATTTCCGGCGCGACATGCCGAGTCTCATGGCGCTGCTCGACGAACTCGACCGCTTCTCGCTCGAAAAAAAGCGCGCCGTGACCATGCCGCTCTTGCGCACCGTGCTCGCGCGCTTCGGCCAGCCTTCGTGGGACCTGTCCGGGTCCGAGACGGAAAGCGCATCGCCCGATTCCATCGACCTGTTCGGCGAGCCTCACGCGCACGCCGCTACAGACAACGCTCCGACCCGCTTCAAGTAAAATGCGCTCCCATGAACCTAGCCCTCTTTGATCTCGACCACACGCTCATTCCCACCGACAGCGACCACGAATGGGGCCGCTTCATGGTCAAGCTCGGTATCGTCGATGCAGACAGCTTCGCGCGGCAAAACGATGCCTTCTACGCTCAATACCAGGCGGGCGTGCTCGATATCAACGCGTATTTGCACGCCATGCTGGGGCCGCTTGCCAAGCATTCGCGCGAGCAACTAAACGACTGGCACGCGCAGTACATGCGCGAGGTGATCAATCCGCGCATCGTCCCGGCTGCCGTCACGCTCGTGCGCGAGCATCAGGATAATGGCGATCTCTGCTGCCTCGTCACCGCGACCAACGCGTTCATCACCGCGCCTATCGCGGAAGCGTTCGGCATCGAAACGCTGATCGCTTGCGAATTCGAAACCGTCGACAACGACCCGCAAGGGGCGCTCACGGGCCGGCCGACCGGCACGCCGAGTTATCGCGAAGGCAAGATCGTGCGGGTCGAGGAATGGCTCGGCACGCTCGGCAAGTCGCTCGCCGACTTCAAACACAGCTATTTTTATAGCGATTCGCACAACGACATCCCGTTGCTCGAACGCGTGACCGACCCGGTCGCAACCAATCCCGACGACACCCTGCGCGCGCATGCGCAAGCCAAAGGCTGGCGCATTCTGAACCTCTTCGATACACGTGATTAAAAAACTCATCCGCAAGCTGTTCGGACAAGAAAGCGCCGATACCACCGATGGCGACGTTCAAGCCAGCGCTTCGTCAGAAACGAAACCGGCTCGCAAGAGCACGCGCAAGAAAACCGTCGCGCCGCCCAAGCGCGATCCGAGCGTGCCGGTCATCCTGTCGTCGGATGTTCATGGCATCGATCCTTCGCTCATCTCGAAGAACGCGGTGCGCGTGACCGACGGGCTGCAACAGGCGGGGCATCGCGCGTTCATCGTCGGCGGCGCGGTGCGCGATCTCCTGCTCGGCGTCGCGCCCAAAGACTTCGATGTCGCGACCGACGCCACGCCCGACGAAGTGCAACGGCTTTTCAGGCGCGCGCGCATCATCGGGCGGCGCTTTCAGATCGTGCACGTGCAGTTCGGGCAGGAGATCATCGAGACTTCCACGTTCCGCGCGCTCGTGGATGCACCGCCCGCGCAAACCGCGCCCGCCGCCGAAGCGCCGCGCCGCTACAAGCGGAGCGAGCTCGACACGCGCACGCACGCGGTCGACGCGAGCGGCCGCGTCTTGCGCGACAACGTGTGGGGCGAGCAGCACGAAGACGCCACGCGCCGCGACTTCACCATCAACGCGATGTACTACGATCCGGCCACGCAAACCGTGCTGGATTATCACGACGGCATGGCCGACATCCGCGCGCGCCTGTTGCGCATGATCGGCGACCCGGCCACGCGTTATCGCGAAGACCCGGTGCGGATGCTGCGCGTCGTGCGCTTCGCGGCCAAGCTCGGCTTCGAGATCGACGACGCCACGCGCGCGCCCATTCAAGAACTCGCCGATCTCATGGACAACGTGCCCGCCGCGCGTCTGTTCGACGAGATGCTTAAGCTCTTGCTTTCCGGTCACGCATTGGCGTGTCTCACGCGTCTGCGCAAGGAAGGGCTGCATCATGGCGTCCTGCCTTTGCTCGACGTCGTGCTGGAGCAACCGCATGGCGAGAAGTTCGTCACGCTCGCGTTGACGAGCACCGACCAACGCGTGCGCGCGGGCAAGCCGGTGTCGCCGGGCTTTCTCTTCGCCACGCTGCTTTGGCACGACGTGCAGACGCGCTGGCAACAGTTCACCGCAGCCGGCGACTATCCGGTGCCGGCGCTGCATCGCGCAATGGACGACGTGCTCGACATGCAGACCGAAAAGCTCGCCATTCACAAGCGTTTTTCGTCGGATATGCGCGAGATCTGGGGGCTTCAGCATCGGCTCGAAAAGCGCGGCCGCACCGCCTTGAAGCTGCTGGAACATCCGCGCTTCAGAGCGGGTTATGATTTCTTGCTGCTGCGTTGCGAGTCGGGCGAACTGGATGCCGAAATCGGTCAATGGTGGACCGATTTCATCGAAGCCGATCACGCCGATCGCGAAGCATTGCTTTCGCAAGGCGGCACGAAAGATCGCGGTCCGAAGAAACGCCGGCGGCGCAGCAACGCGAAGCGCAAGAACGGCGAGACCGTGGAGCACGAAGCACACGAAGCAGGCGCGGCGAGCGACTCGGGCCCAGTCGAAGGCGCCGACAACGAATAACGCCGCTTTTCGTTACAGTAGCGAATACAGGTTTGCCCCCGGGCCGTATCGCCGGGATCTACCCGCTTTTCGCCGAACGACGGCGTAGGACTTCTGCCATGACGATTGCTTATCTGGGCCTGGGAGCGAATCTCGGCGATGCGCGCCAGACCCTGAAAGACGCAGTCGTGTGTCTCGCCCAGCAGCACACGATCACCGTGCTCGCCAAATCGAGCCTTTACCGCACCGCGCCGATCGACTCTTCGGGCGACGACTATTTCAATTGCGTCGTGAAGCTCGAAACATCGTTGCCGGCGCGCGCGCTTTTGCGCTTGTGTCACCACATCGAGGAACAATTCGGGCGCGAGCGGCCGTATCGCAATGCGCCGCGCACGCTCGACCTCGACATCCTGCTGTATGGCCAGTCGGGCATCGACGAAGCGGACCTGATCGTGCCACATCCGCGCATGACGGAGCGCGCGTTCGTGCTCGTGCCGCTGCTTGAACTCGAACCCGAACTCGTCATTCCGCAACGCGGCCGCGCCAATGCATTTCTCGCGGGCGTCGCCGATCAGCGTATCGAGCAGGTCGCGACCTGCCAATGTCAGGTGCTCACGCGCGCCGCTCCATCCAGTGCAGCAGAGGCACCCGCTGCCGCCACCAAACCCAATTGCCGATGAGCGCTCCGCCTCTCACTGTCACCGCGCCGCAACTGCGCCCGCCGCACCGCTATATCGCAATCGAAGGTCCGATCGGCGTGGGCAAGACCACGCTTGCAACCTTGCTCGCCGAACGCTGGTCCATGCGCACGCTGTTCGAGCGCCCGCAGGACAACCCGTTTCTCGAACGCTTTTATCGCGACACCACGCGCCATGCGCTCGCGACGCAACTGAGTTTCGCGTTGCAGCGCGTGACGCAGACGCGCGAAGCCGCGGAAATGCTCACCGGCCATACGCCGTTGATCGCGGACTTCCTCACGCAGAAGAGCGAGCTTTTCGCACGCCTCACGCTGCCCGACGACGAGTTCCAGCTGTACAAGGACCTGGCCTCACGCATCGGTACGACCGGGCCCGCGCCGGATTTCGTCGTGTATCTGCAGGCGAGTCCCGAAGTGCTGTTTTCGCGCATTCAAAAACGCGCGCTCCCCATGGAACTGCAGATTTCGGATTCGTATCTGCGCGCACTGTGCGATGCGTATAACGAGTTCTTCTATCACTACGATGCAACGCCGCTGCTCACGGTGAACGCGGAGCATCTGAACCCGCTGACATCGGAAGAAGATCTCGCGTTGCTCGTCGAGCGCATCGAGACCATGCGCGGACGCAAGGAATCTTTCGTGAAAGGCGTGTCGGTCTGAGCGCCAGGCTTGCTGCTGTTTTCCCCTAATCGAGTTTTGAAACGACCATGACGTACTTGCAGGAAACGAGCCGTTCGGCGATCACCGTCCCGAAACTCCAGGCCATGCGTGAAGCCGGCGAAAAAATCGCGATGCTCACGTGCTACGACGCGAGCTTCGCCGCGCTGCTCGATCGCGCGGGCGTCGACGTCATGCTGATCGGCGATTCGCTCGGCAACGTGCTTCAGGGCCATGCGACGACGCTGCCGGTCACGCTCGCGGACATCGCGTATCACACGGCTTGCGTGGCGCGCGGCAGCAAGGGCGCGCTGATCGTCGCGGATATGCCGTTTGGCACCATCGGATCGCGCGAGGAAACCTACGCCAACGCCGTGCAACTGATGCGCGCCGGCGCGCAGATGGTGAAGCTCGAAGGCGGCGAATGGCTTGCGGACACGGTGCGCTTTCTCGTCGAGCGTTCGATTCCCGTATGCGGACACGTCGGTCTCACGCCGCAATCGGTGCACGCGTTCGGCGGGTTCAAGGTGCAGGGCAAGTCCGAAGCGGCCGCCGAGCAAATGCGCCGCGACGCGCTGGCGCTCCAGCAGGCGGGCGCCCGCTTACTCGTGATCGAAGCCGTGCCGACGCTGCTCGCGCGCGAAGTGACCGAAAGTCTGGCGATTCCGACAATCGGCATTGGCGCGGGCATCGACTGCTCGGGACAGGTGTTGGTGCTGCACGACATGCTCGGCATCTTCCACGGCAAGCGTCCGCGTTTCGTCAAGGATTTCATGCAGGGACAGCCGACCATTTTCGCGGCGGTCGACGCGTACGTGCGCGCAGTCCGTGAAGGCACATTCCCCGGCCCGGAACACACCTTCTGATTTTTTTGACGCCGATTGCGTTTTGTCGTACATATGGCGAGATTCTTGCAAAGTAAGCTGCGAACAGTCACCAAGAACGAGAACAGCCATGTGGCAAGTCCTTCCCGATGAATATATCCGCGCGCAGATGGCCGTCGGCGCGCTCGTCGTTTTCGGCGTCGCGCGCGTCGTTGCGGCGGCAATTGGCGCGCAGCGTGGCTGGCGCATTCCTGTCGTTACCAACTGGTTCATTGGCGTGGCGGGCATTTTCTGCGCGCCGCAAATGCTCGAAGTGCTGCTCGTTGCAAGCTCGCACCCGGCTTATGTCGAATTGCAGGGGAAAGTGATCGGCTGCGCGGTGGCGCTGTTCTGCGCGCCGATCGTCAGCCATCGGCTGGGATACGAGTAACCGTTCGAAACGCGTTCAGCCGGCGAGCGCCGCGCCCGGCACGCCGTGAGACAACACCGACGCCGTGGCGAACACGCAAAGCATCAGCACCGCTTCAAGGCGCATCACGTTGATGACCGTGTGCGCATCCATCGTCGATGCCGTGCGCTGCAGGCGCGGCAACACCGACCAGCGGTTGAGCGCGCCCAAGGCGAGCGCCGCCAGAACCAGTCCCGTTTTCACGATCAGCGCGTGCCCCCAGTTGCTGTCGACGAGCACCGCCGCCGCTCCGTCCGTGCCGCGCCACGCGTTGAACACGCCCGTCGCGATGATGACGATCACCGCGAGCGTCGCCGCCCGCGACATGCGCGCGACGATGCAAATCAACGACGCACGCGCCACCGATGTTCCGAGCGCCGGCAACACCGCCAGCGCGCCCACGATGACGATCCCGCCCCACACGCCCGTGGCAAGCAGATGCAGCGTCTGCACGGCTTCGGCGAGAGAGAACGCGCCGGCATCGGCGGCATGGCCGATAGCCGCTTTCCCTGCAGCGGCCACGAGCGCGCCGAAGATCGCGAACCCTGTCTTCGATGCGCCTTGCGGTCTGCCCGTCGCGCAGGCCAGTACGATCACCAGGCCGCCCGCCAACGCCACCAGCCAGCCGATGCCCGCTTGCGTGCTAGTCGCGACGAGCCATAGCGACGCGCCCGCATCGCTGACAGGCGAACCGCTCATCGCCGCGGCCTGAAGCCACAAGCACACGAAGTTGCAAGCCACGAAGGTAATTGCGGCCACGGTTCCGGCACGCGCTGCATGCCGCCAACCCCGATGCGCAGGCGAAACGACCGCGTGCGCTCTTTCGCCGCAGAGCCACGCGTCGAAGAGCGCCGCGCCAAGCGCACAGGCAAACGCGGTATCGCTCCATGCTCCGAATACGACTTGTGCGAGCCAGAGGAAGTCGAAATCGCCGTTCATGGCGCCGCCGTGGACGCTTCGGGAACGCCAATTGTTGGATGTAAGGCTGGGAAGATCATGGAAGAACCTGCGAGTCTCGGCCCGCGCAGTCTAAACGAACGCACCTTGCGCGGCACCATTGAAAGGTCTTGAACCTGCGCATCGAGCTTCCTAAGCTTGCCGTGAGAATAGAGTGCAGCGACCCCGTTTTTCGCACAAAGAAAGTCGATGCTTTGTCGACATGCATTTGTGTTGCGCTATGTCAAAGTTCTTGGTTGCGACGCGGCAGATTGTCGCGATTGCGCCTCAGTGAGGGCGGAAAGTTGTGTCAAATAGTCATCATCATGCATCGATGATAGAATTCCGCGTCGCATCAGAGGCTCGTCGAGCCACTATGGCCGTGGCCCGCCACCCTCCGCCACCCAACGCGTGGCCGTGGTTCGCCACCTTCGCACCGAGCCGCACGAAGCTCGGCAGGTCCCCGAATTTCATGGAGTGTCGCGTGTTTTCAAGACGCATTTTTCGTCCGCTGCTCGCTTTGGCCGTCGTCAGCAGCGCCGGCGTATTCGGCGCGGGTCAGGCACAAGCCCAGGCGCAGAACCAGCCGATCGCCCCGGACACCATGGCAGCGCGCGTGCAAGGCTGCACGGCATGTCACGGTGTTCATGGCGAAGGCACGGACAATGACTATTTCCCGCGTCTTGCCGGCAAGCCTGCCGATTATCTGTACAACCAGCTCCAGAATTTCCGCGAAGGCCGGCGCAAGTATCCGCCTATGAACTACCTCGTCACGTATCTCTCGGACGACTACCTTCATCAGATCGCCGGATACTTCTCGAGCCAGCGCCCGCCGTATCCGCCGCCCGCCAAGACGAATGTTTCGGCTTCCACGCTTGCACGCGGCCAGCAAATCGTGCTGAACGGCGATGCATCGAAGAACATTCCCGCCTGCGCGGCCTGTCACGGCAAGGGTCTGACCGGCATGCAGCCGGCCATTCCGGGCCTCGTCGGGTTGCACTCGGATTACATCAGCGCGCAAGTCGGCGCATGGAAATCGGGCACGCGCCACGCGAAAGCGCCTGACTGCATGCAGCAAATCGCCTCGCGCCTGACCGACGACGACGTGACCGCCGTCGCCGCCTGGCTCTCTACGCAAACCGCACCCGCCAACCCGGTGCCCGCGCCCGCTGGCTCGTTGAAGATGCCGCTGACCTGCGGCAGCGAACCGCAATAAGGCGTCTGGAGCGACAACATAATGAAACGCAAGTCCCTGTTCGCACTCTCTTCGGCTGTCGTGGTGGCAGCCGTCGCAGCCGCCGCCGTCCTCTGGTCGGGCGGCGACAACCTGCATTCGGGCGGCGCCGTCGCGGCGACGCCTACCGACAAAGCCGCGCTGATCAAACAAGGCGAATACCTTGCGCGCGCCGGCGACTGTATCGCGTGCCACACGGTGCGCGGCGGCAAGGAATTCGCGGGCGGCCTGCCCATGGCGACGCCGTTCGGCACCATGTTCACGCCGAACATCACGCCGGACGATCAATTCGGCATCGGCAAGTGGACGTCGGACGACTTTTATCGCGCGATGCACACTGGCCGCTCGAAGGACGGCAGTCTGCTCTATCCAGGCTTCCCGTTCACGAGCTACACGAAGGTCACGCGCGCCGATTCAGACGCGATCTACGCGTATCTGCGCTCCGTCCCGCCGGTCAACGAAGCGAGCCGTCCGCATGAACTGCGCTTCCCGTTCAACAACCGCAATCTGCTGATCGGCTGGCGCACCCTGTTCTTCAGCGAAGGCGAGTACAAGCCGGACCCGACCAAATCGGTCGAATGGAACCGCGGCGCGTATCTGGTCGAAGGCCTCGGCCATTGCGCCATGTGCCATACGTCGATCAACGCCATGGGCGGTCCGGTCAGCTCGGCGGCATTTGCCGGCGGTCTGATTCCGCTGCAAAACTGGTATGCGCCGTCGTTGACGTCGAACAAGGAAGCCGGTCTCGGCGACTGGGACATCAAGGACATCAACGACTTGCTGAAGTCCGGCGTGTCGCAGCGTGGCGCGGTGTTCGGCCCGATGGCCGAAGTCGTCCACAACAGCTTGCAGTACATGACCGACGGCGACATCAACGCGATCTCGACGTATCTCAAGTCGATTCCGCAAAAGAAGGAAGCGCCGGAGTCGTTGCAGCTCGAAACCTCCGAGAAGTTCGGCGGCGAATTGCTGACCATGGGCAAGAAGGTCTACACCGAGAACTGCGCGAAGTGTCACCAGGAGAATGGTCTTGGCAAGCCGCCGGCATATCCGCCGCTCGCGAATAACCAGTCCATCCAGATGCCGTCGGCCGTCAACCCGATCCGCATGACGCTCAACGGTGGTTATCCGCCGAGCACGGGTGGCAACCCGATGCCGCATGGCATGCCGCCGTTCGCGCAGTCGTTGTCGGATACGGAAGTGGCCGCGGTCGTGACGTACATCCGTATGTCGTGGGGCAATCACGGCACGCCGGTGTCGCCGCAGCAGGTGAGTAATCTGCGTTCGGCGCCGCTCGACTGACATTCGGGAAAGACAGCGTACAATACGCACTGGGGCGCAGCCTTCAACTTAGGCCGCGCCCCTTGTCTTTTGTGGCGCGTCACCGGCGCGTCTTTCGGTATGGATCGGGCATGTACGTAGGCGAGCGTTTCAACAGCATCAGCCATTTGATCGGCACG
Source organism: Caballeronia sp. GAWG1-1 (assembly GCF_023631465.1). NCBI lineage: Bacteria > Pseudomonadati > Pseudomonadota > Betaproteobacteria > Burkholderiales > Burkholderiaceae > Caballeronia > Caballeronia sp. GAWG1-1. The sequence continues at coordinate 26,946 of NZ_JALQDB010000004.1, read as the reverse complement.
GTCTTGTCGATCGCCGGTCTGGTGGCGCTCGTCGTAATGGGTGCGTTGGACGGCGATGCCTATAAGGTCGTGAGCTTCGCCATCTATGGCGCCATGCTCTGCGCGCTCTACCTGATTTCGACGCTGTACCACTGCGTGCGCTCGCCTCGCCTGAAGTCGATTCTGCAAAAGTGCGACCATTCGGCAATTTATTTGCTGATAGCAGGCAGCTACACACCGTTTACACTAGTGACATTGCGCGGTCCCTGGGGCTGGTCGCTATTCGGCGTAAGCTGGGGCCTCGCGGTTCTCGGCATTACGCAGGAACTCACGCTCGGGCGCCGAACCCGCAGCGTTTCGATGGTGCTGTACGTGTTGATGGGCTGGCTCGCGCTCGTAGCCGTCCGTCCACTCGTGACGGCGCTGCCGCCCGCGGGCACCGCGTGGCTGGTGGCGGGCGGCGTGATCTATAGCGCCGGTATCTACTTTTTCATCAACGACGAGCGTATCCGGCACGGCCACGGTATCTGGCATCTGTTCGTGCTGGCGGGCAGTCTCTGTCAGTTCGTGAGCGTCGCGCGCTATGTCGCGTGAAACGACGAACAGCGAGTGAGCCCGGGCATCGCGGCTTCATCGATGCAACTTACGGCCAGCCGGCGTGTCTTGATAACGCGTCGAATCCCCGCGGCAACGCTTCGCGCTCGTCGATGAATCGATGAACGCTCGATGGCAAGCCGCCCGATTTTTTTCCGAGCGTCGCACATGCGCGCAACCGGCAGAACCACGGTTCGCCGCAACGTCATTCGCATGCACGCCGTTCGACACAACGAATTCGAAAATCCCTTATGTCCTTTGATTCACTCGGCCTGTCCGAACCTCTGCTACGCGCTGTCAACGAACTGGGCTACACCGTTCCGACCCCGATCCAGCTCCAGGCCATCCCCGCCGTTCTGAAGGGCGGCGATCTCCTGGCGGGCGCGCAGACCGGCACGGGCAAGACCGCCGGCTTCACGCTGCCCATCCTGCAACGTCTTTCGCAACTGGCGCCCGCTGCCGCCGGAACGAAGCGTCCGATCCGCGCGCTCATCCTCACGCCGACGCGCGAACTCGCCGCGCAGGTCGAGGAAAGCGTGCGCGCCTACGGCAAATATCTGAAGCTCAAGTCGACCGTGATGTTCGGCGGCGTGGGCATCAACCCGCAGATCGACGCGTTGAAGCGCGGCGTCGATATCGTCGTGGCAACGCCGGGACGTTTGCTCGATCACATGCAGCAGAAGACCATCGACGTGTCGCAGCTCGAGATTCTCGTGCTCGACGAAGCCGATCGCATGCTCGACATGGGCTTCATTCACGACATCAAGCGCGTGCTCGCGCGCCTGCCCGCGAAGCGTCAGAACCTGCTTTTCTCGGCTACTTTCTCGGATGAAATCAAGGCGCTGGCCGACAGCCTGCTCGATTCGCCCGCGCTGATCGAAGTCGCGCGCCGCAATACGACGGCCGAGCGTATCGAACAAAAGATTTATCCGGTGGATCGCGACCGAAAGCGCGAGATGCTCACGCATCTGATCCGCACGAACAACTGGTTCCAGGTGCTCGTGTTCACGCGCACGAAGCACGGCGCGAACCGGCTTGCCGAGCAATTGGGCAAGGACGGCATCAGCGCGCTTGCGATTCACGGCAACAAGAGTCAGTCTGCGCGTACGCGTGCGCTGGCCGAGTTCAAGGATCAGACCTTGCAGGTGCTCGTCGCCACCGACATCGCGGCGCGCGGTATCGATATCGATCAGTTGCCGCACGTGGTCAACTTCGATCTGCCGAACGTGCCGGAAGATTACGTGCACCGTATCGGCCGCACGGGTCGCGCGGGCGCGGATGGCGAAGCGGTATCGCTCGTCTGTGTGGACGAGCTTCAGTTGCTTAAGGACATCGAGCGTCTGATCAAGCGCCCGATTCCGCAGGAAGTGATTCCCGGCTTCGAGCCGGACCCGGATGCGCGTCCCGAACCGATTCAGCGCCGCAGCCAAGGGCGCGGCGGTCCGCGTGAAGGCGGCGAAGCGAAGCGCAGCAGCGCCCCGCGACGCGAAGGCGAAGCGAAGCGCGGTGGCGGCGAAGCGCGACGCGATGGCGGCCGTGCAAGCGGCGCGGCATCTGGCGAAGCGCGCGGAAATGGCAAGCCGGCGAATGGTAATCGCAACGGCGGATCGCAAGCGGCGAATTCACGCGATGGCCGCGATGCACGCGGTCCCAAGCCTGCCGGCGCGAAGCCCGCCGCTCCCAACGCCAATGCAGGCGCGGCAACGCGCCGTCCGGATGCGGCACGCGCGGCGAATCCGAACGCAAAGGCCGGTAATCCCGGCGCGCTGCTCGGCGGCAAGGCGCGCAGCGACAGCGGCGGCGCGCGGCGCGACGGCATGCGCTCGGGCGGCCGCGGACGTTAAGTATTCGTAGGTGTGTTTCAGGCGGCAGCGCTCGCTGCCCGCTTCAGCCAGTCAAGCTGCTCACGCCAGCGCGTGAGCACGCTCTCGGTCTCCGTCAGTTCGAACGTAATCCCGCTCTTCAAACGCGCATAGGCGACACGTTGCGCTTCGCCGCTTTCGATCGTGGCGACAAAGCATGCGAGCGGGACATCGTCGAGCACCACGCGGCGCGTATCCAGTTGAACCTGAAAGAACGCTTCGTCGAATACGAAGGCGATGGTCGCGCGCCCGCTCGCGGCGATCGCTTGCGCGGTACGCGAGCCGGGCCACAACGCGAACACGAGCGTGCGCGCGTCGGGCGCGAGCAGCTCGCCCGCACTTAGGAGCGCGGTGCGGACGCGCCCGCCGCTGTCGACGGCACATAGCGACGCGGTGAAGCCGACGGGCGCGCCGGTCAGCGTGCCATCGAAGAGCGTCCTGAGTTCAGGCGGCCATTCATCGAAAGGCGTTTGCGACGAGAGTTCGGCCTGACGCGGCGTGGCATCGGTCATGGGGGAAATGACTTGAAAGGCAGATCCACCGAATGCCCGCATGAACCTGAGCGGGCATCGTCCTGATTAGCGGAAAAACAACTGCGTGATCTTGGCAAGCGGATAGTGAACGCCCGGCTGAATACGCGCGGGCAGATCGAGCGGCTTCAACAGCATCTTGATGCACTGATCCGCCGAAAGATTGCGCCGCACGAGCGCGTTCACCTGCGCGAACAGTTCGCGGTTATAGCTCGAGTCCTTGACGCGCTCGGGATAACGCACCGCAAACACGTGCCGTAGCGCGATCTCCGAGTCTTCACTCTTCAGTTCCATCACGCGACGGATCAACGCGCCAAGCACGGCGAGACGCCCGTTGCCTTCGATCTTGTTCCACTTCTTGAAGAAGCGGAAAAAGTGCTTGTAGTGGCGCACTTCGTCGGTGCGGATGTTGTCGGTGATCTCCTTCAGCACCGGCTCGTCCGAGCAGTCGTTGATCGCGCGATACAGCGTGGCCGTGCCCGTTTCGACAACACACCTCGCCACCATTTCGAGCGCACGCTTTTTCTCGAACGCTTCGTAGGAACACGTTAGCGAGTACTCGTCGAAGAAGCTCTTGAAAGCCCGGTCCCAGTCGAATTCCGGCCAGATGTGGTTGATGTAAGTCTTGAGCGCCCGGCCGTGCTGCATTTCTTCGGGCTCCCATTCGTCGTTCAGCCACGCCGAAATCTCGGGGTCGTCGTGAAAATACTTGCTGAGATTGCTCGTGTAGAGATCCGTGCCGCTCTCGATGAATGAGCATGCGCACAACAGCAAAAGAAGATGTTCGTTGGATGCCGCCTTCTGACGATCGATCCGGTTGAGATCGATGTCTTCGATGCGCCACGGCATCACATGGGTACTATCGGTGTGCATGTATCGCGCTCCCTGGATGGACTGAACGCGCCATCGGCCAACAAGAGCGGGCCGAGGTTCAGGCGACGCCGCGAACCATTCGGCTCGGGCGACTTCAACTTCGCGTCTTAACGGCTTGTTTTTCCATCTTAGCCGTCCTGCAATGAATTTGCAGACATGGGGACAGACTTGCGCCGCATCAGCGCAGTTCCGTCTATGTCAAATTCTTACGCGTCGATGCGCAAGAACGGCTGGCGCACGATGGAGCACGAAATGTGCCGCCAAGGGAGGTTGCGCGATCTGGCGTCGACGACGCGCCTGCCGCCGTGATTAGTTGCCGGCGCGTGCATGCTCAGAAGCCGGCCGCGAGCCCGTCGCGTCGACTGTCGCTTGCGGCAACGTAACCACGCTCTGGATCGTGGCGATCCAGCTTCCAGATGTATTGTCCCGAGCCGAAATCCATGTACGGATCGTCGACCGACTTGATGGTGTGGCCGAGCCCTTCGAGCGCGCGGGCCGTTTCGAGGTCGAGTGTCGCTTCGATATCGATCGTGAAATCGTGATTCACCTTCCAGCGCGGCGCGTCACAGGCGGCCTGAGGCTGTTGCCCGTAGTCGAGCATGCGCACAATCGACTGCAGATGTCCTTGCGGCTGCATGTCGCCGCCCATCACGCCGAAGCTCATGACGGCCTCGCGCCGGCCATCCACTTCTTGCGTGAGGAACGCAGGAATGATCGTGTGGAACGGCCGCTTGCCGCCCTCGACCACGTTCGCTGACTTCGGGTCCATCGAGAACCCGCAACCGCGGTTTTGCAGCGAGATGCCCGTATCCGGCACGACCACGCCCGAGCCAAAACCCATGTAGTTCGATTGAATGAAGCTCACCATCATGCCGCGCTCGTCGGCGACCGACATGTAGATGGTGCCGCCCGCTTTCGGCATGCCGAAGTCGAAATGCCTTGCCTTGTTCGGATCGATCAGCTTGGCGCGTTCCGTGAGGTAGGCGTCGTCGAGCATTTGCTCGGGCGTGACTTCCATCGAGCGCGGATCGGCGACATAGCGATATACATCCGCGAACGCGAGTTTCATCGCCTCGATCTGCAGATGCTGCGACTCGATGCGGTCGACGGTCAGCGCGCGGACATCGAACTTGTCGAGGATGCCAAGCGCGATGAGCGCCGCGATTCCCTGTCCGTTCGGCGGAATCTCGTGCACGGTGTAGCCGCGATAATCCTTCTGAATCGGCTCGACCCACTCGGCGCGGTAGTTTCGGAGATCGTCCATGGTCATGGCGCCGCCGCCCTGCCGCGAGAACGCAGCGATGCGCTCGGCGCTTTCGCCTTCGTAAAACGCGCGCGGGCCGTGCTCCGCGAGCCGTCGCAACGTGTTCGCATGGCCGGGAAAACGCACGAGTTCGCTGACTTCGGGCGCGCGTCCACGCGGCATGAAGACATCCGCGAAACCTGGCTGGTCTTTCAGTTCAGGCACGGCGGCCGCCCATTTATAGGCGACGATGCTGGCCACCGCGTGTCCGCGCTCCGCGATTTCGATGGCCGGTTCCATCAAATCGGCGAATGGCAGCGAACCGAACTTCGCGTGAAGCGCTTCCCATCCGGCGATGACGCCGGGCACCGTCACCGCGTCCCAGCCGCGTTTGGGCTGACGGGCAAGACCGTTCTCTTCGCCGTATTTGTTGCGGAAGTAGTCCACGTTCCAGGCCGCTGGCGCCACGCCCGAAGCATTCAGTCCATGCAATTTGTTGCCATCCCAGACCAGCGCGAACGCGTCGCCGCCGAGCCCGCATGAAACCGGCTCGACGACCGTGATGGCGGCCGCTGCGGCGATGGCCGCATCCACGGCGTTACCGCCCTTCCAGAGCATGCGCAAGCCAGCTTGAGCGGCCAGCGGATGCGACGTCGAAACGATATTGCGCGCAAAAACCGGCAAGCGCGGAGTCGGATAAGGGTTCTGCCAGTTGAAACGAGTCATGTGATTGATGTCCGGATTAACAGCGAGCCGATCTGGTCTGACGGCTTGCCGCGTCGATCAGCCGACAGTTCAAAAGAACGAATGGTGCATTGTCTGCTTAATTCAAAGCAGATTCATTTGTCGCCGCAATTGATGAGTCAATGGCATGGCGCTGAATAAACCTGTTTTGGCGTGTTTGCAGTGCGGCAAAACCTTCAAGTAATTTCTTCAAGTTCGGCTGACTTGGGACCCGCTTGCGCGGCGAGGAAATGTCAAAGCCAAAATTTTCACCGGGAGTTTGGCACTCTTCAGACGCTTGCCTACAATCCGAATTCCCGGCAAACGCAGCACACGACAACGCGACTGCCCGGCAGATTGAAGTCTTCCAAATAAACGCTTAGAAGCAAAGAGACCCGGCTCACAAAGCCGGTCGCCTTGCCGTTCGGTCTTAATGGAGAACACGAATGCTGAGTCCGCACGAATTCGCCACGCTGCTGCTGGTTCAGGAAGAGCCCAATCAGGTCGACATGGAACGCGATGAACTCGATGCATTGCTCGAACGTCAACTCGTTCAACTCGAGAACCTGGCTTCGGGCCGACAACAATGGCGCCTTACCGCAACTGGCGACTCCACCATCAAGGCATTCAAGCGGTTCTCCTAGCCTTCGCTTCCCAAGCGATGTCGGACGCGGACTTATCTGCGCCGCGTCCTATCCTGCCCGCAGCGTCGGGTCGACTGCCGCACGCCAGCTCAAAGCCTGCGCACGCTGATCCAGAAAGAAGCTGGCCCACGCACTTTGCGCCTCCGGCCCCGGATTCGCGCGATTTACGCCGTAGCGCGCGGCGATCGTCCCCTGAAACGCGCAATAGCGATCCTTCGATAACCCGCCGCGCCGTTGCGCCACGTAAGCGTCGAAGAACGCCGTGTAGACGGACGGCGCGTCTCCGCCGTAGTCCACCTGCGTGGTCCCGCACATCTCCTGCAACGCGCTGAACGACGGCGCACCGCTCGATCCGTCGATATTCGGCGTCGCTACACAGCCGGCCAGCACGGCCACGCCCAGCACGCCTGACACAACCTGCATTCGCATTGCATTCACCCGTTGCCCGATTTCGAGTTGCCAGTATCGGACGAACCGCGAGTTCGCGCCACTCGGCCAAATGGCATAGGCATTCTTACGGTTTCCTTGGCGCGAACGGCTCCTTACGGCGCTATGTGCTAATGGCCTATGCCATCCGGCCAGGTTGTACGCATGCCGCGCGTCCGATAGATTGCGCATGCAGACCTCGCACGGCATCGCTCGATTTCACAAGCACGCCGATCCGTGCACTTTCCGGAGATGAACATGCAGGATCAGTACGTCCTCGCGCTCGACCAGGGCACGACCAGTTCGCGGGCCATGCTGTTCGACAGGAATGGCAATGTCGTTTCGGTGGCGCAGAAGGAGTTTCAGCAGATTTATCCGAAAGCGGGCTGGGTCGAGCACGATCCGCAGGAAATCTGGTCGACTCAGGCGGGCGTCGCCGCCGAAGCCGTGACGCGGGCGGGTTTGAGCGTGTCGTCGATTGCGGCGGTGGGCATCACGAATCAGCGCGAAACGACCATCGTGTGGGATCGGGAAACGGGAAAGCCGATCTATAACGCGATCGTCTGGCAAGACCGGCGCACGGCCTCGCTGTGCGACGAATTCAAGGCGCGCGGACTCGAAACCATGGTGCGCGCGAAGACGGGGTTGCCCATCGACGCGTATTTCTCGGCGAGCAAGATCCGCTGGATTCTCGATAACGTCGAAGGCGCGCGCGACAAGGCGAAGCAGGGACGGCTCGCGTTCGGCACGGTGGATAGCTGGCTTGTGTGGAATTTCACGCGGCGCGGTTTGCATGTCACCGACATCACCAATGCGTCGCGCACCATGCTGTTCGACATCCACGCGCGCCGCTGGGACGACGAACTGCTCGACGCATTCGAGATACCGCGCAGCATGCTGCCGGAAGTACGCAGTTCATCCGAGGTGTATGGCACGACGCAGGGCACCGTGTTCGCGGCCGATCTTCCACTCGCGTCCATTGCCGGCGACCAGCATGCCGCGTTGTTCGGCCAGATGTGTATCGATACCGGCATGGTGAAGAACACTTACGGCACCGGCTGCTTCCTCGTGATGAACACGGGCGAAACGCCGATCGAGTCGAGCAACAATCTCGTGACGACGATTGCCTGGCAAATCGGCGATACGGTGAACTATGCGCTCGAAGGCAGTATTTTTATTGCGGGCGCGGTCGTGCAATGGCTGCGCGACGGGTTGGGACTAATTCGCCGCGCGAGTGACGTCGAAGCCCTTGCGCGCGGCGTGCTGCATAGCGATGGCGTGTATCTCGTGCCCGCTTTCGCTGGCTTGGGCGCGCCGCACTGGAACGCGCGGGCTCGCGGCACACTGTTCGGCGTGACGCGCGGGACGACTTCCGCCCATATCGCGCGGGCGGCGCTGGATTCGATCGCTTATCAATCGGTCGATGTCTTACGCGCGATGGAAGCGGATTCGGGCATACGCATCGCCCAATTGCGGGTGGACGGCGGTGCTTGCGCCAACGATCTGTTGATGCAGTTTCAGGCGGACATCCTGGGTGTGGATGCGGTGCGACCGCGCATCGCCGAGACGACCGCGCTTGGCGCGGCTTATCTCGCGGGGCTCGCGGTCGGATATTGGAAGGACATCGACGAGCTGAAATCACAGTGGCAACTCGAGCGGCAGTTCACACCGACGATGCCCGCCGCCGATGTCGAGGCGTCTCTCGCGGGATGGCAGCGGGCGGTGAAGGCGGCGAAGGCGTGGGCGGATGGTTAAGCATTCGAATCCGCCGCCTTCACCCCCGACCTGACCTGCGGCGCATCGAAGCGCGCCGCGAACCACGTCACCCCAAGAGCGGCCACTGCGACCATCGCCGCCGCCCAAGGCAACACATCGAGCCCATAACCATGCGTCAGTACCGCGCCGCCGAGCCAGGCGCCACCCGCATTGCCGATATTGAACGCGCCGATGTTCAACGTCGAAGCAAGATTGGGCGCGTCCTTCGCCTTCTCGACCACGCGTGTCTGCAACGGCGGCACCGTCGCGAACGCCGCGATGCCCCAGACGAAGATCGTCACGATCGCGCCGACCTGACTGTGGCTCGTCTTCGCGAACACGGCCATCACGATGGCAAGCGCCAGCAAAATGCCCATCAGCGAAGGCATCAACGCGCGGTCCGCGAGTTTGCCGCCAATCGTATTGCCGACCGTAAGCCCGATGCCGAACAGCACGAGCACGAGCGTCACGCCGCGCGGCGAGAAGCCGCCGACCTGTTCGAGAATCGGCGCGATATACGTGAACACGACGAACACGCCGCCGAAGCCGAGCACGGTCATCGTCAGCGCGAGCCAGACCTGCGGGTCGCGCAACACGCGTACTTCGCGGCCGAGTCCGCTTGGTGCCGCATCGTGACGATTCGGCACGAGCGCGGTCACGCCGAGCGCGGACAGCAAGCCAAGACCGGCGACGATCCAGAACGTCGCGCGCCAGCCCAGTTCCTGACCGACGAACGTCCCGAACGGCACGCCCAGCACGTTCGCGAGCGTGAGGCCGGTGAACATGAGCGCAATGGCGCTCGCGCGTTTGTCGGCGGGCACGAGCGACGCCGCGACCACCGCGCCGATGCCGAAGAACGAACCGTGCGCGAACGAGGTCACGACGCGCGCGATCATCAGCAAACCGTAGTCCGGTGCGAGCGCGCAAAACACGTTGCCGACGATAAACACGAGCATCAGCAATTGCAGCGCGAGCTTGCGCGGTATTTTGCTCGTAAGCACGGCGAGCAGCGGCGCGCCGACCGCCACGCCGAGCGCATAGCCCGTGACGAGCAGCCCTGCCGATGGAATCGACACGGAAAGATCGCGTGCGACGTTGGGCAGCAAGCCCATGATGACGAACTCGGTCGTGCCGATGGCGAACGCGCTGATCGCCAGCGCGAGAAGAGGTAAAGGCATGGTCATGCTCCGAAATAGATCAATGGCGCGCGGTCACGAACTCGACAACCACGCCCGGCGCAAGCCGCACGAAAAGCTGACGTTCGCGCGCAAGCGGCACTTCCGCGATCCGATAGGCGTAGCCGCGACATTCGAGACGGTCGATGAGCGTGCGCCACTCGGCTTCGTCGTCGATACGCAGCGCGAGATGGTCGATGCGCGTCGCATCGGGGTGCGCGGCGACAGACGCATCGCCCGTCGCGATCAGATGCACGGCCGGCCGCGCGCCGAGATACAGCCAGTAGCCGCTCACACCGAATGGCGGTCGCGGACCCACCGACATCCCGGCGACATCGACGAAGAAACGCATCATCGAATCGCAGTCCGGCGCGACGATAGTCACGTGATCGAGTTGCATTGCGTTGAACCTGAAACGAGTTGGACGGATTGTGACCGCATGGCGCGCCGTTGATAATTGGGCTAGCCTTTGAATCATTGTCAAACCGGATTTGAAGATGACAATGGATCGGCTAGGCGACATGCGCCTTTTCACCGAAGCCGCCACGCTCGGCAGCCTGTCGGCGGCGGGACGCAAACTCGGCTTGTCGCCAGCGGCGGCGAGCGCGCGGCTCATCAAGCTGGAAAAAGCGCTGCTCGCGCGCCTCTTCGAGCGCACCACGCGCCAATTGCGCCTGACGGACGAAGGGCGGCTGTACTTGCAGCATTGCCGTATCGCGCTGCAGGCTATCGACGACGCCGAAGCGGCGCTGCAAGCCGGGCAAAATCGCGTGCGCGGCAAAGTCCGCATTTCCGCGACGTCGGATTTCGGCCGGCACATGCTGCGCGGCTGGCTCGACGACTTCAGCCGCCTGCATCCGGACGTGAGCTTCGCGCTCACGCTGTCGGACTCGGTGTCGAATCTGCTGCAGGAGGAAATCGATCTGGCGATTCGCTTCGGCGCGCCGCCGGACAGCGGGCTCGCGGCACGCTCGCTGGCGCCGAATCGGCGCGTGCTGTGCGCGTCGCCGAACTATCTCGCGCGCAAAGGCGTGCCGCAAACGCCCGCCGAACTAACCGGGCACCACTTCGTCGTGATTTTCACCGCTGCGGGAACCCTGAACGAACTGGCTTTCGTGCGCGGCGAGGAGCGCTATTCCTACACCTTGCCCGTCGCCGATGCCTGGGAAACCAACGACGGCGCCATCGCGCGCGCGTGGGCGCTGGCGGGACATGGCATCGCGCATCAGTCGATCTGGGACATCGCCGCCGACGTGCGCTCGGGCGCGCTGCAGTTGATTCTGCCCGACTGGTGCACGCACGAAGCGCCCGTACACGCGCTCTTCCACGCCAATCGATATATGGCGCCGCGCGTGCGCGTGCTGCTGGATTTTCTAATCGAACGCTTCGAGACGACCACGGGCGCACTGCTTGGCGATCTGGCGTATCCGCCCGAGCGCGTCAGGCTTCGTCAGGATTTGTCGCCAGAGCTATAATATCGGCCTAATTACAAGTAGAAGCCGTGCAGATTGCTGCAAAAGCGCGGCACTCACGCGCAAAACCCTCTCAATCTCTTTTAGCGCCCCCAGGTTAACCACTGCGACCGGCGACCATTCATGACCAAGAAAGTATATGTAAAGACCTTCGGCTGCCAGATGAACGAGTACGACTCCGACAAGATGGTCGACGTGCTCGGCGCGGCGGAAGGGCTCGTCAAGACCGACACGCCTGAAGATGCGGACGTCATCCTGTTCAACACGTGCTCGGTGCGCGAGAAGGCCCAGGAAAAAGTGTTCTCCGACCTCGGCCGCGTGCGCGAATTGAAGGAAGCAAACCCGAATCTGCTGATCGGCGTAGGCGGTTGTGTCGCGAGCCAGGAAGGTGCGTCCATCGTTTCGCGCGCACCTTACGTGGATCTCGTGTTCGGTCCGCAAACGCTGCATCGCCTGCCCGCCATGATCGACAAGCGCCGCACGACCGGCCGCGCGCAGGTGGACATCTCGTTTCCGGAAATCGAAAAGTTCGATCACTTGCCGCCCGCGCGCGTCGAAGGCCCGAGCGCGTTCGTATCGATCATGGAAGGCTGCAGCAAGTATTGCAGCTATTGCGTCGTGCCCTACACGCGCGGCGAGGAAGTCTCGCGCCCGCTCGACGACGTGCTCACCGAAATCGCCGGCCTGGCAGACCAGGGCGTGCGCGAAGTCACGCTGCTCGGCCAGAACGTGAACGCTTATCGCGGCGCGCTGACGCTCGGTTCGCAGGAAATCGCCGACTTCGCCACGCTCATCGAGTATGTCGCGGAAGTGCCGGGCATCGAGCGCATTCGCTATACGACGTCGCATCCGAAGGAATTCACGCAGCGCCTCATCGATACCTACGCCAAGGTGCCGAAGCTCGTGAGCCATTTGCATTTGCCGGTGCAGCATGGTTCCGACCGCATTCTCATGGCGATGAAGCGCGGCTATACCGTGCTCGAGTACAAATCGGTGATCCGCAAGCTGCGCGCCATTCGCCCGGACCTTTCGCTGTCGACGGATTTCATCGTCGGCTTCCCCGGCGAAACCGAAGACGATTTCAACAAGATGATGGCGCTCATTCACGAGATGAGCTACGACACGAGTTTCTCGTTCATCTACAGCCCGCGTCCCGGCACGCCCGCCGCGAATCTGCACGACGACACGCCGCGCGAAGTCAAACTCAAGCGCTTGCAACATTTGCAGGCGACTATCGAGGAAAACGTCGTCAAGATCAGCAATTCCATGCTCGGCTCGGTGCAGCGTATTCTCGTGGAAGGCCCGTCGCGCAAGGACCCGAGCGAGCTCGCCGGGCGCACGCAGAACAATCGCGTGGTCAATTTCCCGGCGCCGCTTTCGGCTCACAAGCGCCTGATCGGCCAAATGATCGACGTCGAGATCAATCACGCGTACCCGCACTCGTTGCGCGGCGCACTGGTGCTCGCGCCGGATACGGCGGCGACGCCCGAGTTGGCCAACTAAGTTAAGGACACCCCCTTCGCCTTGAAGAACGCTCCTCAGCAGCATCTGGAATTCACCGCTCCGCGCGATGACAACGCGCGGCTCGCCAACCTCTGCGGTCCGCTCGACGAGAACCTGCGGCAAATCGAGCAGGCGCTCGACGTGACGCTTTCGCGGCGCGGCCACAAGATCGCCATTCGCGGCCGTGGCGCAAAGGTCGCGCTTACCGCGCTCGAAAACTTCTACAACCGCGCGCGCGATCCGCTCTCGGTGGACGACATCCAGCTCGCGCTGGTCGAAGCGCGCCACGCAACGCGCCGCGCGAAGGCGAAGGAAGAAGAAGCGCCGATCGATCCGCGTTTTCGCGGCGATCCGGACCACCCCTTCGACGAACCCAGCGCCACCATCGACCTGGGCGACGAAGAAGACCACGGTCCCAAGCTCTACACGCGCCGCGCCGATTTGCGCGGCCGCACGCCCGCGCAACGCGATTATCTGAAGCAGATCATCGCGCACGACGTGACCTTCGGCATCGGGCCGGCGGGCACGGGCAAGACTTATCTCGCGGTTGCCTGCGCGGTGGACGCGCTCGAACGCGATCAGGTCAAGCGCATCGTGCTTACGCGACCCGCCGTGGAAGCGGGCGAGCGGCTCGGCTTCCTGCCGGGCGACCTCGCGCAAAAGGTCGATCCGTATCTGCGCCCGCTCTATGACGCGCTCTACGACCTGCTCGGCTTCGACAAGACCGCCAAGATGTTCGAGCGCCAGATGATCGAAATCGCGCCGCTCGCCTACATGCGCGGGCGCACGCTGAACCACGCGTTCATCATTCTCGACGAGGCGCAAAACACCACGCCCGAACAGATGAAGATGTTCCTCACGCGTATCGGCTTCGGCTCGAAGGCGGTCGTAACCGGCGACACCACGCAGGTCGATTTGCCGCGCGGACACAAGAGCGGCCTGATCGAAGCGCAGCATGTGCTGGCGGAAGTGCGCGGCATCGCGATCACGCACTTCACGTCGGCGGACGTGGTGCGCCATCCGCTGGTCGCGCGTATCGTCGAGGCTTACGACGCGCAATCGCAAAAAGATGCGGCAATCGCGGAAGCGCGGCAAAGGTCCGAGTGAAGTCATGCCTCGCCTCACTTTGACGCTGCAGTTTCCTGCCGCGAAAGCGTATCCGTCGCACAAGGCGCTGTTGCCGCGTGCGACGGTTGCGCGCTGGATCAAGGCTTCGCTCTTCGCTGACGCCGAATTGACCGTGCGTTTCGTCGATGAAGCAGAAGGCCGCATGCTGAACCGGACGTATCGGCAAAAGGATTACGCGACCAATGTGCTGACCTTTGCCTATGCCGAGTCGGAAGAAGATCCGGTCGCCGGCGATCTCATTCTTTGCTGCCCGGTCGTCGAGCGCGAGGCCGCCGAGCAAGGCAAGCCGCTCGCCGCGCATTACGCGCATCTCATCGTGCATGGCACGCTGCATGCGCAAGGCTATGACCACGAGGTCGAAAGCGAGGCGGAAGAGATGGAATCGATCGAGACGGATATCATGCAGTCTCTGGGTTTCACCGATCCCTACGTGCCGCTCGTCTGATCCCCGGTCTTCATCGAGATGCCTTGCCACGCGCCGTGAACGACAAGACGCCTGAACCCACGCCCTTTTACGAACCCGCCACGCCGTGCCCCGACTATCCGCCGGTGCTGGGCAACTCCGCGCTTCTCACCGACGAGGAGCTCGCCGCCTCGCGCGCGGTGACTTTCGCCGATTGGGACGGCAAATCCGACATCTGGCTTTTCGGCTATGGATCGCTCATCTGGAACCCCGGCTTGCCGACGCTCGAAGCCGTGCGCGGCAAGGTGCATGGGTATCATCGCGGGCTCTATTTGTGGTCGCGTGTGAATCGCGGCACGCCGGAACAGCCGGGCCTCGTGCTCGCGCTCGATCGCGGCGGCTCGTGCACCGGCATGGCGTTTCGCCTGTCCGGAACCGAGGCGCACGAACATCTCGAAGTGCTCTGGCGACGCGAAATGGCAATGGGCTCATACCGTCCCGCGTGGCTGCCGTGCACGCTGATCGACGGCCGGCGCGTCGATGCGCTTGCCTTCGTGATGCGTCGCGACGTGGTGTCGTACACGGGCAAGCTCGCGGACCCGATCGTTCGGACCGTGCTCGGCTGCGCGAGCGGCCGTTATGGCACGACGCTCGATTACGTGAGCCGCACGGTCGTGGCGCTGCGCGAAAGCGGCATGCCGGACCGCGCGCTGGAAGCGCTGTTGCGGCGCTGCAAGGGGCAAAACGCGGAGTGAAGGCGCGCGCTCGGGCATCGTACGAAGATCGTCCGGATGGCCAATCCGCGCACGAGACACACATCTCGCATAATTCTCGGCTAGCATCTCCTTCGCAGGAGAAGCGCGCGCGCCGCTTCACCCCGGCCGCTATTTTCCTTGGTGTATGCTTAACTTTCCGCTAAAACGCGCCCGGGCATTCCCGGGCGCTCCGCTATGAACGAACCCTATCCCAGTCGACGACACTCCGAAAAACCGCCGGAAAAGCGCTCGTTGCTCGAACGCCTGACCGACTTCATCTCGCACGAACCCGAGTCGCGCGACGAGCTTCTCGAAGTGCTGCAGGACGCGCACGAACGCAACCTGCTCGACGCCGATTCGCTTTCGATGATCGAAGGCGTCTTTCAGGTGTCCGATCTCTGCGCGCGCGACATCATGGTGCCGCGCGCCCAGATGGACGCCATCAACATCGCCGAAACGCCCGCGGAATTCATCCCGTTCGTGCTGGAAAAAGCACACTCGCGCTATCCGGTGTTCGAGGGCAATCGCGACAACATCATCGGCGTCCTGCTCGCGAAGGATTTGCTGCGTTATTACGCGGAAGAAGAGTTCGATGTGCGCGGCATGCTGCGCCCCGCCGTATTCATTCCGGAATCGAAACGTCTGAACGTGCTGCTGCACGACTTTCGTGTGAACCGCAATCACATTGCCATCGTCGTCGATGAATACGGCGGCGTCGCGGGCCTCATCACCATCGAAGACGTGCTGGAGCAGATCGTCGGCGATATCGAGGACGAATACGATTTCGACGAGGAAGCGGGCAATATCATCGCGTCGCCGGACGGAAAGTATCGGGTGCGCGCGCTGACGGGCATCGAACAATTCAACGAGCAATTCGGCAGCGACTTTTCCGACGAGGAAGTGGACACCATCGGCGGGCTCGTCACGCATCGTTTCGGGCGCGTGCCGCATCGCGGCGAGAAGGTGCGCATCGACGACTTCGTGTTCGAGATACTGCGTGGCGATGCGCGGCAGATTCACGTGCTGCTCGTGAGGCGCGTGCCGAGCGTGGCGCAGCATCGCCGGCATGATGCCGATGACGAGGATGAGCTGCGGGATTGAGGGGTGCGCGATTGATAAAGTCTCGATCGCAAACCACAACCACGCCTCCGCTCCCGCACGGCTCCGCCGTCAATCACGTATTCCATGACCGACTCATCGTTCCGTCTTCTCTCGCGCCGACGCGCGGCATCTGAATCCGCAACCGGCAATACGCCCCGCGCTCTTCCCTTCTGGCATTACCTCGTGGCCGCCGTGCTCGGCGCGGCCAACACGCTTTCGTTCGCGCCGACGCCGCATGGCGGCTGGATCGAGCTCCTGCTCTTCACGCTGTTCTTCGCGTGGCTCTCACGCACGACCAGTTGGAAGAGCGCGGCGGCAACCGGCTGGGCGTTCGGTTTCGGCAATTTCGTCACGGGCGTGTGGTGGCTCTATGTCAGCATGCATGTGTACGGCGGCATGGCCGCGCCGCTCGCGGCGGCCGCAGTCGCGCTCTTTTGCCTGTATCTCGCGATGTATCCGGCGTTATCGAGCGCGCTCTGGGCGCTCGTCGCAGGGCGCGCGCGTTTCGGCGATGAAGACGCGGCCACCGTGCAAGATATCGAAACCGCGTCGCGCTATGTGCCCACCTGGCACGGCGCGTTCGCCTTCGCGAGCGCGTGGGCTATCGGCGAGTGGTTGCGCGGGCTCGTGTTCACGGGCTTTCCGTGGCTCGCAAGCGGCTATGCGCAAGTCGATGGACCGCTCGCGGGCTTCGGTTCGGTCGTCGGTGTATATGGCGTCGCATGGGTGCTGGCGCTCGTCGCCGCGCTGATCGTTCAAACGGTCTATCAAGTCAGCCGAGCGCGCGCTGCGCGTTTTGTACCGGGCGCGGTTGCGCTCGCTCTGATCGTCGCCGGCATGCTGCTCTCGCTCGTGCAATGGACGACGCCCGCCAACGCGCCGCTCACCGTGCGGCTCCTGCAAGGCAATGTCAAACAGGAGATGAAGTTCGAACAGGCGGGCGTGGATGCATCGCTCGCGCTTTATGAGCGGCTCATCACGGAGAAATCCGCCGATCTCATCGTGACACCCGAAACCGCGCTGCCGGTGCTGGCTGTTCAGGTGCCGCATGATTTCGCCGCCAAGATTCGCAGCTTCGCCGACAATACGAAGTCATCGATCCTGTTCGGTGCAATTGGCGTAACGGTTCTGCCCGATGGCCGCGTGACCGACTTCACGAACAGTCTTTTCGGCATCACGCCGGGAACGCTCGATGTCTATCGCTACGACAAGCATCATCTCGTGCCGTTCGGCGAATTCGTGCCGCTCGGGTTTCATTGGTTCGTGCAACTGATGGGCATTCCGCTCGGCGATCTCGCGCGCGGGCCGATCGCGCAGAAGGCGTTTTTCGTGCATAACCAGCCCGTAGCCGTCGATATCTGCTACGAGGACATTTTCGGCGAAGAGATCGCGCATACGATCCGCGAGCAGGAAGCGCCTGCGGGCGTGCTGGTGAACTCGACCAATCTCGCGTGGTTCGGCAATACGATCGCGCTCGACCAGCACTTGCAGATCGCACGCATGCGTTCGATCGAAACCGGCCGGCCAATGCTGCGCGCGACCAACACGGGAATGACCGCGGTGATCGCGGCGAACGGCGATATCGTCTCGCGTCTGCCGACGTTCACGACAGGCGTGCTGGAGGCGACGGTGCAGGGAATGTCGGGGCGCACGCCTTATGTGACGAGCGGGAACGTCACCGTGATTGCCGTTTCGCTGTTGTTGCTGGCGTTGGCATTTGCGTTTGCGCCGGGGAGAAAACGCTCGTAAATGCGACTGCGGCGTGCGCTCATGCCGGTGCGCGCGCCGCATCGATCCAAGCTGCCGCGTAATGCGAAGGCTCACCGCGCATGGGATCGGTCCAACACCCTATCCGCGCTCGGAACCCATACGCGAGCTCCCCCACCCCGCCATACGCTAGAATCGAGAGTTTCGGTATTCCGCCGAGCCTCGGGTCCGTGCCGTCACGAGCACCATGACGTCTGCGTCCACGGCCGCGTCCGGTCCGCATCAAAGGCAATCATGCTCACCTTTCAGCAAATCATCCTGACGCTGCAGTCCTACTGGAACGACAAGGGCTGCGCGCTTCTTCAGCCGATCGACATGGAAGTCGGCGCCGGCACCTCGCACGTTCATACGTTTTTGCGCGCCATCGGCCCGGAACCGTGGCGTGCCGCCTACGTGCAGCCGTCGCGCCGCCCCAAGGACGGCCGCTATGGCGAGAACCCGAACCGCCTGCAGCACTACTATCAGTATCAAGTGGTGCTCAAGCCCGCGCCGGAAAATATCCTCGATCTCTACCTCGGCTCGCTCGAAGCGCTCGGCTTCGATCTGAAGCAGAACGACGTGCGCTTCGTCGAAGACGACTGGGAAAATCCCACGCTCGGCGCTTGGGGTCTCGGCTGGGAAGTCTGGCTGAACGGCATGGAAGTCACGCAGTTCACGTACTTCCAGCAAGCAGGCGGTCTCGACTGCAAGCCGGTGCTCGGCGAAATCACCTACGGTCTGGAACGTCTCGCGATGTATCTGCAAAAGGTCGATAACGTCTATGACCTCATCTGGACCGAATGGCAGGAAGACGGCCCGAATGGCCGCGAACTGCGGCGCCTTACGTATGGCGATGTCTATCACCAGAACGAAGTCGAACAGTCCACGTATAACTTCGAACACGCGAACGTCGATCTGCTTTTCACCTTCTTCAATAGCTACGAAGCCGAAGCGAAAAAGATGATCGAAGCGAAGCTCGCGCTGCCCGCCTACGAACTCGTGCTCAAGGCCGGCCACACATTCAATCTGCTCGATGCGCGCGGCGCCATTTCCGTGACGGAGCGCGCGGCGTATATCGGCCGCATCCGCGCGTTGTCACGACTCGTCGCGCAGGCGTATTACGATTCGCGCGAAGCGCTCGGCTTCCCGATGCTCGGCAATCCGGTGCACGCCGCAGCCGGGCTCATCACCGACAGCGAGGAAGCGGCACGTCCCGCCTGGGCGCCCGCGTTGAAAGTCGAAAGCAATCCCGGCAACACCGAACAAGCTTGACGAGAGACGACAGAACAATGACGCAATCCACTTCCGCTTCTCTGCTCGTCGAGCTGTTGACCGAAGAACTGCCACCGAAGGCGCTCGCGCGTCTCGGCACCGCTTTCGCCGAAGGCATCGTCGAGCGTCTGGCCGCGCGCGATCTGATCGAAGGCGCGGCTTCGTTCGAAAAATACGCCACGCCGCGCCGGCTCGCCGTGCTGATCGAAAACGTGCGCAACGTCGCCCCGGAAAAGCAGGTGCGCGAGAAGGTGCTGCCCGTGACCGTCGCGCTCGACGCGAGCGGCAATCCCACGCCGCCGCTCGCCAAGAAGCTCGCGGCGCTCGGCTTTCCCGACTTCCCCATTGGCGAACTCGAACGCGCGCAGGACGGCAAGGCCGAAGCGTTCTTCCTGCGCTACGCGGCGCCGGGCGCAACGCTCACCGAAGGCTTGCAAGCCGCGCTCGACGAAACCTTGGCCAAGTTGCCGATTCCAAAGGTCATGACGTATCAGCGTCCGGACGGCGCGAGCGTGCAGTTCGTGCGTCCGGTGCAGCGTCTGGTCGCGTTGCATGGCCGCGATATCGTGCCGGTCAGCGCGCTCGGCGTCGATGCGGGCGACACGACCATCGGTCATCGCTTCATGTCGGAAGGCTTCGTTGCGATCGCTCGCGCGGACGACTATGCCGAAACGCTGCGCACCAAGGGCCATGTCGTCGCCAATTTCGACGACCGCCGCGAATCCATTCGCACGCAATTGCAGGCGTTCGCGGGTGAAGATCGCGTCGTGATGCCCGAAGCGCTGCTCGACGAAGTGAACGCGCTGGTCGAATGGCCGGTCGTGTATCAGTGCCGTTTCGACGATGAGTTCCTGCAAGTGCCGCAGGAATGTCTCATCCTCACGATGCAGACCAACCAGAAATATTTCGCGCTCACGAACCAGGACGGCAAGCTGCGCTCGCGCTTTCTGATCGTCTCCAATATCGATACGAAGACGCCCGGCGAGATCATCGAAGGCAACGAGCGCGTGGTGCGTCCGCGTCTCGCCGATGCCAAGTTCTTCTTCACGCAGGACAAGAAGAAGCGCCTCGAAGACCGCGTGCCGCAACTTGCGAACGTCGTCTATCACAACAAGCTCGGCTCGGCCTTGCAGCGCGTGGAGCGTCTCGAAGCGCTCGCGGGCGAGATCGCGCCGCTCGTCGGTGTCGATGCCGCGCTCACGCGCCGCGCCGCGCGTCTTGCGAAGGCGGACTTGCTCACCGACATGGTCGGCGAATTTCCCGAATTGCAGGGCACGATGGGCACGTACTACGCACGCCACGACGGCGAACCGGAGGAAGTGGCGCTCGCATGCTCGGAGCACTATCAGCCGCGTTTCTCGGGCGACGACACGCCGTCCACCGGCGTCGGTTGCGCGGTGGCGCTCGCGGACAAGCTGGAAACCATCGTCGGCATCTGGGGCATCGGCCTTGCGCCGACGGGCGAGAAAGATCCGTTCGCGCTGCGCCGTCATGCGCTCGGCGTGCTGCGCATCCTGCTCGAAAAGAAGATGCCGATCGACCTGCGCGAGCTCGTCAACGCGGCCCAGCGCCAATTCGCCGGCATGCCGCAAGTCGCGGATTCGACCGAAGCAATCTACGCGTTCTTCCTCGATCGTCTGCGTGGTCTTCTGCGCGAACGCGGCTTCAACGCGAGCGAAATCGACGCCGTGCTGAGCCTGAATCCTACGCGTCTCGACGACATCGTCGCGCGCCTGGATGCCGTGCGCGAATTCGCCTCGTTGCCGGAGGCGGCATCGCTCGCGGCGGCCAACAAGCGCATCTCGAACATTCTCAGGAAGTCCGAGCAAGGCGTGCCGACGGCGGTCAATCCGGAACTGCTCGTCGAGGCTGCGGAGAAAGACCTTTACGCGCAAATCGAAAGTGTCACGCCGCGCGTGCAGAGCCAGCTCGCCGCACGCAACTACACCGAAGCGCTGACCGCGCTCGCCGCCCTTCGCGCTCCCGTCGACACATTCTTCAACGACGTGATGGTGAACGCGGAAGACGCGGCGTTGCGTAACAACCGCCTCGCGCTCCTCAACGCATTGCATCAGCAGATGAACTGCGTCGCGGACATCTCCAAACTGGCCGCATGACGACGATGAATCGCAAACTGGTCATTCTCGATCGCGACGGCGTCATCAACGTCGACTCCGATGCCTTCATCAAGTCGCCGGACGAATGGGTCGCCATTCCCGGCAGTCTCGAAGCCATCGCGCGGCTGAATCAGGCCGGTTTTCGCGTGGCGATCGCATCGAATCAGTCGGGGATCGGGCGCGGCCTGTTCGACATGGCCGCGCTCAACGCCATGCATCAGAAGATGAATCGCGCGGCGGCGGCAGTCGGCGGGCGTATCGACGCCATCTTCTTTTGTCCGCATACGGCCGAAGACCAGTGCGATTGCAGGAAGCCGAAGCCTGGCATGTTGCAGCAGATCATCGAGCGCTTCGAGATCGACCCGGAAGACACGCCGGTCGTCGGCGACTCGCTGCGCGACCTGCAAGCCGGCGCGGCGCTCGGCTTTCCCGTGCATCTCGTTCTGACCGGCAAGGGACCGATTACGCTCGCGGAAGGCAATCTGCCCGAAGGCTTAAGCGTTCACAAGGATCTGCGCGCCTTTGCGCTCGACTATCTCGCGCGGCATCGTGACTGACCGGCCGCCGCATCACTGACCTTCCATGCGCTTCATCCGTTCGTTGCTGTTGACGCTCTACTTCGTCGCGTACACCGTGCCGTACGCGACCGCGTGCTTCATCGCGTTCCCCTTCATGCGGGCCGACAAGCGTTACTGGATGGCGGCCGGCTGGTGCAAGTCGACCATCGTCGTGTTGCGCTATCTGGTCGGCATTCGCTACGAGATCGTCGGCATGGAGAATCTGCCGCATGGTCCGGCGGTGCTGTTGTCGAAGCATCAATCGGCTTGGGAGACGCTCGCGTTTCCGGCGCTCATGCCGCGTCCGCTCTGCTATGTGTTCAAGCGCGAGCTGCTCTATGTGCCATTCTTCGGCTGGGCGCTCGGACTCCTGAAGATGGTGCATATCGACCGCAAGCAAGGCCGCGATGCGTTCGTTTCCGTCGCGCGGCAAGGCCGTGCGCGCATGGACGAAGGCGCGTGGGTCATCATGTTTCCGGAAGGCACGCGCACACGCACCGGCACGCAGGGCAAGTACAAGACGGGCGGCGCGCGCTTCGCGGTGGCGACGGGCGCGCCGGTCGTGCCTATCGCGCATAACGCGGGGCGGCTCTGGCCGCGTAATTCGTTCATCAAATATCCGGGTATAGTCACGGTGTCGATTGGCCAGCCGATCGACACTGCCGGACTCACGCCCGAGGAAGTGAACACGCGAGTCGAGAGCTGGATCGAAATGGAGATGCGCCGCATCGATCCGCTCGCGTATGCGACGCCCGACGTGCGACCGGGTGAACCTGGCGCGGCGGGCGCTGGCCGCTGACGCGGTCGTTCGCATTCGCATCCGATCGAGCCGCGGCGTGCCTTTCTCGTTCTTCTCGTCATTCCTGCGCCGGGAGCGCAAAGCCGAGCCGATGCAGAAGCAACCTTCGCGACAGCGCCCCGCCGTCGCGCTCGATACCCTGCAACTCGATCTACCGTTCGAGCATGCGCCCGAGTTCTGTGCGCCATCCACGGCGCCCGCGCCTCTGCGCGGCGAAGTTCCTCCTTCAAGCGCACCACTGCCGGAAGGCGTGCGTCAGCGCCGCATCGTCCTGGGTGCGCGCGCGCTCGACTATAGGCTGAAGCGGTCGGCGCGGCGCACCATCGGCTTTTGCATCGATGGCACCGGACTCACCATTACCGCGCCGCGCTGGGTGACGATCGCCGATATCGAAAGCGCGATCGGCGGCAAGCAAAGCTGGATCTTCAAGAAGCTGACCGAATGGCAGACGCGTGTGGAAGAGCGCGCGTTGCCGCGCATCGACTGGAAAGACGGCGCGCAGTTTCCGTATCTCGGCAAGACCATACGCGTGGCGCTGAACGCGGGCGCGGGATCGCTTTCGTTCGATGACGAGACCGGCGTGCTGCGTGTGCCGCTTCCCGCACTCGCGGATGCGCAGCAGATCAAGGACCGCGTGCAAGGCTGGCTGCAAAGCGAAGCGAAGCGCATCTTCGGCGAGCAGCTCGCGGTCTATGCACGAAAGCTCGGCGTGGAATACCGGGCGTATGCGCTTTCGTCGGCGGCGACGCGCTGGGGCAGTTGTTCGAGCGATGGCAAGATTCGCCTGAACTGGCGGCTCATTCATTTTCCGATGTCGATCATCGACTATGTGGTCGCGCACGAGCTTGCGCATCTGCGCGAGATGAACCACAGTCCGCGTTTCTGGCAGACCGTCGAATCCATCTTTCCCGAGTTCCGCGAAGCCCGGCATACGCTCAAGCATCATCCGCCGGATCTGCTGCCCGCGCTTTGAGCGCCCGTCAGCGCGCGCCGCGGGTGCCCGGTACAATTCGAGACGAGAACCGCGCCGCCCGACCAATCGATAAAAACGAACCGGGCGCGTCGTCTTTTCGCAATCAAACAACAGGAACCCCACCATGCGACTCCTTCACACGATGCTGCGCGTCGGCGATCTGCAACGTTCCATCGATTTCTATACGCGCATTCTCGGCATGAAAGTGCTGCGTCAAAGCGAGAACACCGAGTACAAGTACACGCTCGCGTTCGTCGGTTACGGCGATGAGAGCGAGACCAGCGTGCTCGAGCTGACCTACAACTGGGGCGTCGAGAAGTACGAGATGGGCACGGCATATGGTCATATCGCGCTGGAAGTGGACAGCGCCGCCGACGCGTGCAACCGTATCCGCGAAGCCGGCGGCAAGGTCACGCGCGAAGCCGGCCCGGTGAAGGGCGGCACGACGGTGATCGCGTTCGTCGAAGACCCGGACGGGTACAAGGTCGAGTTGATCGAAAAACATTCTTGATCGACGTCCGACGTTGGACGTTCGATTTAGGGCAATTGCGGCAATCGGAAGCGGCGAAGTGATGCCGTTTGCTCAAGCAGACCGTGCTTACCGCTTCCAAACGACGTGCGCTTGCGCACGACGGCGCTTGTCGTCAAGCCGAACTCGGCGTGTTCGAACGTCAGGCTGTGGGCGCACGACCGACCACGGCTAAGCCGGCCGTAATCATCGCGCTCGAACGTAAGGCCGGTCACGCTTTCGCATCACCGTCGTGCTACTTCTGGTTTTTCACGCGCAGCGTCACCACTTCGCTGGCACAATCGACGCTCCAAAACAGTGCGACGTCGATGCGTGAACATGAGCACATCCTCTTTCGCCCTGCGCCGCGCGCCCGACCTCACGGCCGTCGCCGTGATGATTGCGCTGTGCGGCGTGTGGGGCTTTCAGCAAGTCGCCATCAAGGAAGCGAACAGCTTCATTCCGCCGATGCTGCAAGCGGGCGTACGCTCGCTCATCGCCACTTTTCTGGTGTTGATCTGGACGCGCACGCGCGGCGTGCCGCTCTTTCAGCGCGACGATACCCTGCCCGCCGGAATCCTTGCCGGCATATTGTTCGGCGGTGAATTCGTCTGCATTTTCTTCGGCCTGAGTCTCACGACAGCCTCGCGCATGGCCGTCTTTCTCTATACCGCGCCCTGTTTCACCGCACTTGGCCTGCATTGGTTCGTCGCCGGCGAGCGGCTTGCGCGCACGCAGTGGTGCGGCATCATGCTCGCGTTTTGCGGCATGGCGCTTGCCTTTGCGGATGGTTTTCTGCACGGCGCGCCGCAAAGCGCATCGACCTTGCGCGGCATCGCAGGCGATGCGCTCGGCGTCATGGCGGGCCTCTTCTGGGCCGCGACGACGGTGGTCGTGCGCGCCTC
This sequence comes from Caballeronia sp. GAWG1-1, assembly GCF_023631465.1. NCBI lineage: Bacteria > Pseudomonadati > Pseudomonadota > Betaproteobacteria > Burkholderiales > Burkholderiaceae > Caballeronia > Caballeronia sp. GAWG1-1. The sequence continues at coordinate 1,903 of NZ_JALQDB010000004.1, read as the reverse complement.
GTCACTCTCGCGAACGAGTGCGAGCAAGACGCTCTTCTATCAGCTCGCGGTATCGGCGGTCATGCTGCTCGCGCTCGCGGCCGTCACTGGACAAACCCATGTCGACGCGCTGCCGCCGCTCGCTATCGCAAGTCTCGTTTATCAGGCCGTGGTGGTGGCGTTCGTGAGCTATCTGACCTGGTTCTGGCTGCTCACGCGCTATATGGCGTCGCGGCTCTCCGTATTTTCGTTTCTGACGCCGATCTTCGGTGTGACCTTCGGCGTGTTGCTGCTCGGCGAGCACTTCACCGCGCGCTTCATGGTCGCCGCGGCGATGGTGCTTGCGGGCATCGCGCTCGTCAACCGGCGCGGCGGGAACGCTTGAATTTTTATTCGAGCGCCGACCTGGAGCATGGGCGCTTGCGGCTATCACCCGAGTAAGCCGGCGCGGCAGGACCGCCCGAGTTTCGATTACTCGGGCGCCGTCGCGCGGATCGTGACCATGTCGTCCATGTCGCTGTCTTCGTGCGTATCGACGTGCGGCTTTTCCGGCGGAATGGATTCGATCGGATAGCCGTGCTTCTCCCACGCGTCCAGGCCGCCCTTGAGCGGACGCACGTTGGTGAAACCCTTGGCGCGCAGCCGACGCGAGATAGACTTGGCCGTCGCTTCGTTCGGGCAGACGCAATACACGACGACTTCGTGCTCCGACAGCAACTGATCGACGCGGCCGGGGGAATCGAGATCCAGCGCGACCGCGCCCGGAATGCGATACGGCTCCTTGCGACGTATGTCGATTGGCCGTGCATCGTAGATGACGGGCGGCGTATCGCTTTGCATCATGGCGTCGAGCTGGTCGGGCGTGATGTGATACTTCTCCAGCCACTGGTGAAACTGCACGCGCCGCACCCATCGATACAGAATGAAACCGACGCCCGCGAGCACGAGAATATCGATCACGGTCGCGCCGTTCGCGCGAACCAGCACGACGAGGCGCGCGATCTGCTCCTGCAGCGCCGCGCCGCCCAGAATCCAGAAACTGGCCCAGGCGGTCGCGCCGATCAAGTCCCACAACACGAACACGCGCACGTCGATCTGCGTGGTGCCTAGCAGCGGCGCCGACACGAGCCCGAGTCCGGGAACGAACTTGGACAACGCGAGCAGCGGCACGCCGAAGCGTTCGAACCAGCGACGCGCGGTGCGCAGCGTGGAGTCGATCGAGAGGGAGAAGCGCACCAGCGAGTTGAGGAAGCGTCGGCCGTAGAGACGGCCTGCCGCGAACCAGAGCGAATCGGCGATGAGCACCGCGAGCACGGCCGCGCCGAGCATCGGCCAAAAGGACGACTCGCCGGACGCGACGAGCGAGCCGGCGAGAATCAGCATCGGCGCGGCGGGGACCGGCACGCCAAGTTGCGTCGCGAGGACGCTGACGAACACGGCCCACGCGCCCCACGACGACGCAAGCGAAGTCGGGACGTGCGGCATTCAAACTCCTTCACGAGCTAGCGCACGGTTCTTCGATGCGGGCGTGCTTTCAGTGCGGTGCGCAAGGGCTCCACTTTATCGCGATCGTGAATGGTTTGCCTGAATGTAGCGGTGTCAGCGGGGCGTTTGGGTCGTGCGTGCGTGGCGCTGTCACTGCGGTGTGATGTGCGGGGAAGAAGGCGCGCATTGCCTTCTTGCTGATGAACGCCAGCCGGTTCAGTGACGACACATGCCGAGGTCGCAGGACAGATGGTTCATGCCTCCGATGTACGCCTCAATCTGCTGTCTGCTATCTGCGATTGCGTCACGCCAAAGCCGATTGGCCGGCGCGCGTCGTGCGCCGTGCGTCGTGCGTCGTGCGCCGTGCGCCGTGCGCCGTGCGCCGTGCGTCGTGCTTCGTGCGCCGTGCGCCGTGCGCCGTGCGCCGTGCGTCGTGCGC
>NZ_JALQDB010000003.1:0-78098 GCF_023631465.1 Caballeronia sp. GAWG1-1 | reverse complement strand
GCCGTGCTCCGTGCGCCGTGCGTCGTGCCTCAAGCGCCGTGCGTCGTGCGTCGTGCGTCGTGCGCCGTGCGCCGAGCGCCGTGAGTCGTGCGCCGCGCGCCGTGCGCCGTGCGTCGTGCGTCGTGCGTCGTGCGTCGTGCGTCGTGCGTCGTGCGTCGTGCGTCGTGCGGCATCGCGCACGATGATCCACCGACGCACGCCTCAACTCTCGATCCGCGACCGCGTCACGCCGAGCAGATCGGCCATTGCGCGGCGAGCGGCGCCAGCATTGCGCGCGATGATCGCATCGAACACCGCCGTGTGTTCGGCAAGCGACGCGTTGTACACCTCCGCGCGCTTCGCGTTCAGCCGAAGCTGGCCTTCCAGCGTGCGTTCGATCAGCGCGCCAAGCGGAATCAGCAACTCGTTGCTGCAGGCGGCCAGCACGCACAAATGAAAATCCAGATCGGCGCGTACCCATTCGTCGACGTTCTGCGCGCCGACCATCGCCTGATGCGCGTTCGTGAGCCGCTCGCGCGTCTGCGCTTCGTGATTGTCAGCGGCGAGCGCGGCTGCGTATGGCTCGATCATCTCGCGCATCTCCTGCAGCTTGAGCGCAAATTGCAGCGGCGGCGCCACGCGCGAGTACCAATCGAGCATGTCGGCATCGAGCAGATTCCACGCATCCCTTGCGCGCACGCGCGTGCCGACCTTGGGCCGCGATTCGATCAGCCCTTTCGATGTGAGCGTGCGCAGCGCCTCGCGCAGCACCGTGCGGCTCACGCCGAAGCGCTCCATCAATTCGGCCTCACGCGGCAACGAAGTCTGCGGCGCGAAATCGCCGCGCAAAATGGCCATGCCGAGTTCGTGAGCGACGCGGCCGTGTAAATCGCGATGAATGATCTCGTTCTCCTGCTCGTTTGCGCACGATTATCGGGCATTGGCTGGGTGTGCTGAAGCGGTTTCCTTGGAACAAAGCGGCTGTGCATGGATAGCGGATGGGCATGCGCGAGCGTCCATATTTCCACCGCTCCACCATCCGACTGTCGTGCACCGATCCGCGACTTCGCCACTCTGCTGTTTCATCGCTCGCACCTTAGTCACTTAACCATCAAGCTACTTACGACTCCCACTACACCAACTCACCACCGAACATCTAGCGAATCTGCGAATCTGCAGATTGGCAAATCCGCCATTCCGCCATTCCGCCATTCCGCCAATGCCTTTCGGCCTTTCAGCCATTCCGCCTTGCCGTCTTGCCGCCTTGCCGCCAATCGCCAATCCGCCAATCCGCCAATCCGCCAATCCGCCAATCCGCCAATCCGCCAATAGTACTATTAATACTACTTCACGCCGCGTTTTGCTAAGATAGCGAACCCGTTCAGGAGACGTCCATGAAAATCACGAAACTGGAAACCTTCATCGTCCCACCGCGCTGGTGCTTCCTCAAGATCGAAACCGACGAGGGCATCACCGGCTGGGGCGAACCCGTTGTCGAAGGACGCGCGCATACCGTCGCCGCCGCCGTCGATGAACTCGCCGACTATCTCATCGGCAAAGACCCGCGACATATCGAAGACTTGTGGCAAGTGATGTATCGCTCGGGCTTCTATCGCGGTGGGCCTATCGGCATGAGCGCGATTGCAGGCGTCGATCAGGCGCTCTGGGACATTCTCGGCAAGCATCATGGCGTGCCGGTTCACGCGCTGCTCGGCGGACAAGTGCGCGACAAGATCAAGGTGTACTCGTGGATCGGCGGCGACCGTCCGAGCGATGTCGCGAACAACGCGCGCGCGGTCGTCGAACGCGGGTTCAAGGCCGTGAAGATGAACGGCTCGGAAGAGCTGCAGATGATCGATACCTTCGACAAGGTGCAAGGCGTCATCGACAACGTGCGCGCCGTGCGTGAAGCGGTGGGACCGAACGTGGGCATCGGCGTCGATTTTCATGGCCGCGTGCACAAGCCGATGGCGAAGGTGCTCGCGCGTGAACTCGATCCGTTCAAGCTGATGTTTATCGAAGAACCCGTGCTGTCGGAAAACGTCGAGGCGCTGCGCGATATCGTCAGTCAGACGAGCACGCCCATCGCGCTCGGCGAAAGGCTCTATTCGCGCTGGGACTTCAAGCACATCCTCGCGGGCGGTTATGTGGACATCATTCAGCCGGATGCGTCGCATGCCGGCGGATTGACCGAGTGCCGCAAGATTGCCTCGATGGCCGAAGCGTACGACGTCGCGCTCGCGCTGCATTGTCCGCTCGGGCCGATTGCGCTTGCCACGTGTCTACAGATCGACGCCGTGAGCTACAACGCGTTCATTCAGGAGCAGAGCCTCGGCATTCACTACAACAAGGGCAATGACCTGCTCGACTACATCAAGAATCCCGAAGTGTTCGCTTATGCGGACGGGATGGTCGCGATTCCTCAAGGACCGGGGCTGGGAATCGAGGTCAATGAAGAGAAGGTGCGCGAAATGGCGAAGATCGGTCACCGGTGGCGCAATCCGGTCTGGCGGCATGCGGATGGAAGCGTGGCCGAGTGGTGATTTCCTGACGCGCTGACGGCTTGTCGAGATCGCGAGCCGTCACCGTCTCATACGCGCCTTCACCCCGCCGCGCAACGCATTGCTGATGAGCAACTCATCGGCGCCCTCGAGGTCTTCGGTCGTCATTACGCGCTCGGCGGCTTCCAGTTCTTCGATCAACACCGCGCGCATCACGCCCGGCAGCACGCCCGCCTCGATGGGCGGCGTCCACCACTTTCCGTCGATGCGCGCAAACACGCTCGACCGCCCGCCTTCCGTAATCTCGCCGCGTTCGTTGCAAAAGAGCATGTCGAACGCGCCCTCCGCTTCCGCCGCTTTCCACGCGCGATCGTAGTCGGCACGATGCGTCGTCTTGTGACGCAACAGCGCGTCGCCGGAGTATCGCGGCGCAAACCCGCGATCCGAAGCGAGCAACACATCCACGCTGTCCGACGCCAACGGCGCAAGCCGCGCGCTCGTCAATGCAAAGCGTCCGCTCTTGTCGAGCGCGATCCGCAACCGATACGGCGCGCCCGCCTCGAAGCCCGCACGATGTTGCGCGAGTTGCGCGTCCAGCTTGCGCTCATCGAACGGAAAACGAAGCCACGCGGCGCTCGCCTTCAAACGCGAAAGATGACGCGCGGCGTGGCGCACGCCGTCATCGCGCGTGGCGTGCGTCGTCTCGAACAACTCGAAGCCGGGGTCCGCGCCCGTCAGAAAGCGCGCCTTCAACAGACACTCTTCGTACTCGCTCGCGGCATCGCTATCGAGCACGATTCCCGCGCCGATACCGATCACGCCGCGCGTGCCGTCGGCATCCACGACGAGCGTGCGGATCGCGACCGACAGACAAAAGTCGCCGCGCGTATCGAGCCAGCCGATCGCGCCGGTATAAAGACCGCGCGGCGTGCTCTCGATCTCGTCGATGAGCTGCATCGTGCGGTATTTCGGCGCGCCCGTGATCGAGCCGCAGGGAAACAGCGCGCGGACGATATCGGCGAACGAAGCGCCCGGTTTCACGCGCGCCTCGATGGTCGACGTCATCTGCCACACCGACGCATAAGCCTCGACCGAGAACAACGCCGGCACATGCACCGAGCCCGTCGCCGCCACGCGCGACATGTCGTTGCGCAACAGGTCGACGATCATCACGTTCTCCGCGCGATTCTTCGGGTCGTCGTGGAGCGCGGCGGGATCGGAGTCGCGTGGCGCGGTGCCTTTCATCGGCCGCGCGCGCAAAAGCGCTCCCTGCTTCTCGACGAACAACTCCGGCGAACACGAGACGACCACGCGGCCGTCCGGCATGGCGATGAACGCGCCAAAGCGCACAGGCTGACGCTCGCGCAAACGCCGATACAACGCGAGCGGCGTGCCGAATACATCGAAATTCAACCGGAACGTGAAGTTGATCTGATACGACTCGCCTTCGCGCAGCGCGTGATGAACGGCGGCGATGGCGGTATCGAATTCGTCGCGCGTGATGCTCGGCTCGATGCCCGCCACGCCCGCCACCGAGGGCGTCTCACAACCGCCATCTCGCGATGCAAGCCACGCGCTGGCTTCGTCGCGAGACATGGGCGCGCACTCGCGGAACATGAGCACTCGCAACGCACGATCCGCGCCGCGCCCGATACCGCCGAACTGGAGATTGCGCCCGAACTCGTAATCCGCGACGACGAGCGCATGCAGGCCGCTCTGGAAATCGGCATCGATGGCCGCGCATACGGCGTCGAGCATGCGCCCGTCTTCGCAGACATGGGCGCGCACGAATCCCGTGTACAAACGACTCGACCGCCTTTCGGCGGTCGCTTCGCAGTCGTCGAGCAGCGCGAACACCGCGCCGCGCTCTTCAGTCTTCATGGCAACACTCGCTGCCGGTCGTGCCACGTCTTACACATCAATCGAAGAAGCTTTTCACGCGGTCGAACCAGCTCTTGCTTTGCGGGCTGTGGCGCGCGCCGCCTTCCGTCAGCGACTTCTCGAACTGCTTGAGCAGATCGCGCTGCTGATCGGTGAGTTTCACGGGCGTTTCGACCTGTACATGCACATACAAGTCGCCCGCAATGCTCGAACGCAAACCCTTGATACCCTTGCCGCGCAACCGGAACGTCTTGCCCGACTGCGTGCCTTCCGGCACCGTGAAGCTCGCGCGGCCCGCCAGCGTCGGCACTTCGATCTCGCCGCCCAGCGCCGCCGTGGTGAATGGAATGGGCATCTGGCAATGCAGGTCGTCGCCGTCACGCTCGAACACCGAGTGCTGCTTGATGTGGATCTCCACATACAAGTCGCCGCTCGGACCGCCATTGAGACCCGGCTCGCCGTTGCCGGCGGAGCGGATACGCATGCCGTCGTCGATGCCCGCCGGAATCTTCACTTCCAGCGTCTTCGTTTCCTTCACCTTGCCCGCGCCGTGGCAGTTCGTGCACGGGTCCGGAACATAGGTGCCGCTGCCGTGACACTTCGGGCACGTCTGCTGGATGCTGAAAAAGCCCTGCGACATGCGCACCTGGCCCTGACCATGACAAGTCGGGCAAGTCTCGGGCTTCGTGCCGGGCTTCGCGCCCGAGCCGTGACAAACATTGCAGTTGGCCCAGCTCGGCACGCGAATCTGCGTGTCGTAGCCGTGCGCCGCCTGCTCCAGCGTGATCTCCATGCTGTAGCGCAGATCCGCGCCGCGATACACCTGCGGACCCGCGCGGCCGCCACGCGCCGCGCCGCCTGCGGCTTGCCCGAAGATGTCGCCGAAGATGTCGCCGAAGGCATCGGCAAAACCGCCGAAGCCCTGCGCGCCCGCGCCGCCCATGTTCGGATCGACGCCAGCGTGGCCGTATTGATCGTAGGCCGCGCGCTTCTGCTGGTCGGAGAGCATTTCGTAGGCTTCCTTCGCCTCCTTGAAATTCTCCTCGGCCTTCTTGTTGTCCGGGTTGCGGTCAGGGTGATACTTCATCGCGAGCTTGCGATACGCCTTCTTGATCTCTTCGTCGCTCGCGTTTTTCGCGACGCCCAGAATGTCGTAGTAATCCCGTTTCGCCATGTCGGTTCGATTCCGCCGCGCTTCTAACCCGACGGTTCCTCTGAGATGCTCCGGGCCATTCGACCCGCGCTTGAAACCTCTGACGCCTCGCCCCAAAACTCGGCTCGAAGCAAGACGCCTCTAAAAACAACGTGCCCGGAGAGCCGTCAGGCTCGCCAGGCGCGTTCCACGTCAGACGCTAGACGCGTCCCGATGCCGGTCTTCGCGTGACGCATACGCGCCGCGAAACGACCAAGGGCGCATGAATGTCGCCACTCACGCGCCCTCCGGCTTAGTCCTTCTTCACTTCCTTGAAGTCGGCGTCGACCACGTCATCGTGCTGCTGGCTCGCACCCGCTTCCGCCGATGCACCCGCGCCCGCCGCACCGGCCGCACCTGCCGCCGCGCCCGCCGCGCCTTGCTGCGCCTGCATGTCGGCGTACATCTTTTCGCCGAGCTTCTGCGATGCCGCCGCCAGTGCTTCGACCTTCGCTTCGATGGTCGCCTTGTCGCTCGCGTTGTCCTTCAGCGCGTCTTCGAGTTCCTTCAACGCAGCTTCGATCTTTTCCTTCTCGCCGGCTTCGACCTTGTCGCCGTACTCGGCAACCGCCTTCTTCGTGCTGTGGACCAGCGCGTCGCCCTGGTTGCGGGCATCGGCCAGTTCACGCAGCTTGTGATCTTCCTCGGCGTTGGCTTCGGCGTCCTTCACCATCTTGTCGATTTCCGCGTCCGTCAGACCCGAGTTCGCCTTGATGGTGATCTTGTTTTCCTTGCCCGTTGCCTTGTCCTTCGCGCCGACGTGCAGAATGCCGTTCGCGTCGATGTCGAAAGTCACTTCGATCTGCGGCACGCCACGCGGCGAAGGCGGAATGCCTTCGAGGTTGAACTCGCCAAGCAGCTTGTTGCCCGCGGCCATCTCGCGCTCACCCTGGAACACCTTGATGGTCACGGCGCCCTGGTTGTCGTCCGCCGTCGAATACACTTGCGCGTGCTTCGTCGGGATGGTCGTGTTCTTGTTGATCATCTTCGTCATCACACCGCCGAGCGTCTCGATGCCGAGCGACAAAGGCGTCACGTCGAGCAGGAGCACGTCCTTGCGGTCGCCCGACAGAACCTGACCTTGAATCGCGGCGCCAACGGCCACGGCTTCGTCCGGGTTCACGTCACGGCGCGGTTCCTTGCCGAAGAATTCCTTCACCTTCTCCTGCACCTTCGGCATACGCGTCATGCCGCCGACGAGGATCACGTCGTCGATATCGCCGACCTTCACGCCCGCATCCTTGATGGCGGTGCGGCACGGTTCGATCGTGCGCTCGATCAGCTCTTCGACGAGCGCTTCGAGCTTGGCGCGGGTGAACTTGAGGTTCAAGTGCTTCGGACCCGACGCGTCAGCCGTGATGTACGGCAGGTTGATGTCGGTCTGAGCCGTCGACGACAGTTCGATCTTCGCCTTTTCCGCCGCTTCCTTCAGGCGTTGCAGCGCGAGCACGTCTTTCGACAGATCGACGCCTTGTTCCTTCTTGAACTCGCCGATGATGTAATCGATGATGCGCTGGTCGAAGTCTTCACCGCCGAGGAACGTGTCGCCATTGGTCGAAAGCACTTCGAACTGCATTTCGCCGTCCACGTCCGCGATTTCGATGATCGAGATGTCGAACGTGCCGCCGCCCAAGTCGAACACGGCGATCTTGCGGTCGCCCTTTTCGGCCTTGTCGAGACCGAAGGCGAGCGCGGCTGCCGTCGGTTCGTTGATGATGCGCTTCACTTCCAGACCGGCGATGCGGCCTGCGTCCTTCGTTGCCTGACGCTGGCTGTCGTTGAAGTACGCCGGGACCGTGATGACGGCTTCCGTAACCGGCTCGCCGAGGTAGTCCTCAGCGGTCTTCTTCATCTTGCGCAGCACTTCAGCGGAAATCTGCGACGGCGCGAGGCTCTTGCCGTGCGCTTCGACCCATGCGTCGCCGTTGTCGTGCTTGACGATCTTGTAGGGCATCAGGCTGATGTCCTTCTGCACTTCCTTCTCGTCGAAGCGGCGGCCGATCAGGCGCTTCACTGCGTATAGCGTGTTGCGCGGATTCGTAACCGACTGACGCTTGGCAGGTGCGCCAACCAGGATTTCGTTGTCGTCGACATACGCGATGATCGACGGCGTGGTGCGCGCGCCTTCCGAGTTCTCGATGACCTTGACCTGATTGCCTTCCATCAGCGCCACGCACGAGTTCGTGGTGCCGAGGTCGATACCAATGATTTTGCCCATTTTTTATACTCTCCTAGCTTTGATCGCTTTAGCGCTGCGGCCGGAAAACGCCGGCTTTTGCGGCCGATTTACCGGGCCGAACGCCCAAATATTCATACCTGTACGCAAGATAAGAACGCGGATTTCGTTTTCAAGACCCTGAAAGCGATGCGGTCTATATCTTTTTTCACTCGGAAGCCTTGCCGCGGATCTTTTCTCGCGCCGCCGCGACCGCCGCTTCGAATTGCGCGAGACCATGCCAGCCGGTGGCGCGCCCGAGACGCTTGCCGCGATGAAAGAAAAACCACGTCGGCACGCCATGCAGCAAAAAGCGCCGTCCCAGTTCCCGATGCTCGTAGACATTGCTGTGAAACCACTTCAGTCCGAGCGCGCGGATTTCATCGGGCTTCGCGAGCATCGCTTTTTTGGCGATTTCGCAGTTGAAGCAGTCGACGCCCCAGAAGAACACGACGGCCAGATCATCGCCTGCCGAAGCCAGCCCGGCGTCGAAACCGGGCGCGTCGAGCTCCTGCATGGCGAAGACCGAAAACGCGGTGGCATCGACGGGAACGCGATTCTCCGAGGCGGCCATGGCGTTCTCGCGGCGCGTTACTTCGGTGCGGCGACGGTGACGAGAGCCGGACGCAGCACGCGATCCGAAATCACGTAGCCTTTTTGCAGCACGGACACGACGGTATTCGCTTCCTGCTCGGCCGGCACCATGGAAATAGCCTGGTGACGATGCGGGTCGAACTTCTCGCCCACCGGATTCAGCGCGGTGACGCGCCCCTTTTCCAGCGCGGCGGTCAGTTGACGCAGCGTGAGTTCGACGCCTTCCCGCACCTTGACGAGATCGGACGATTGATCGGCAAGCGCGGCTTCAAGGCTGTCGAGTACCGGCAGCAGATGTTCGGCAAAGCTTTCGATGGCGAACTTGTGCGCCTTCTGCACATCGTCCTGACCGCGGCGACGCACGTTTTCCGTTTCCGCCTTGGCGCGCAGGAACTCTTCCTGGAGCGCGGCGATCTTCGCCTGCGCTTCGGCCAGCGCGGCTTCGTTCGCGTCCGGCGCGACTTGCGGCGCATCGGCGCCCGTCGGCGCTCCGGTTGCGCCGGCTTGGGTCGGGTCGGCGGCCTGGCGCGCGGTTTCGTCTGCGGGCGTGGGGTTCTGGCTCGCTGGATTCTCTTGCGTGTTTTCCATGTCGCTGAATGTATTGCTGTGAGTGAAATGGATGCGATCGGCCGGGAGTCCTCTTACCGCCGAGAACCAGGCCAGGCTTTTTCGCACTAGCGGCGGAATTTGGGGCATCCGAGGGATTTTCAAGGCTCCAGAAGAGATTTTTCGGACGAAATTTAGCTTTTTTCGCGTGCGCTTCAAACATCGGACAACGGCGGGCCACGCTTGTCGGCTGCGTGACGCGTTAAGTGCAAAATTCGCCACATTTGACTGCGAGAAACACTTCGTAATGGGCGTTTCGTCGCAGTAAGCCAAAATCAGATTGAGGCGATTGCGTTGTTCGCCTACACTTCGAACATGCGTCGCAGGAACACGTTAACCCTAATCCTACGAATGCAGTAACCGCTCAGCCCTTGCCCGTTTCCTTCCGGTTTTCACGACCGGTTATCCCGCTCACCGGGGGTACCATGAAACTGACCTTTGCTATCGCGGTGGTCGCTCTGGTACTGGTTGCGGGAACGACCACCATATGTATGTCCGGCGCTGTCACCGCCCGTAACACCGAGTACGGCGGCGTTCATGCGACCATCGAAAATTACTTCAATCCGAACCTGCCAGTTTGTCGATAATGCGCCGGTCGCGCTTTGTCGGCCTGCCCTGAATTCCGGCAGCCGGCTCGCGAAACGTCTTGCGCCGCTCGGCTTCGGCTAACCGCTTCACTCGGCCCTCTTCCGTTTCCGCGTAAAGCGTCTGGGCCACGCTAGCCGGTCCGCGCACGTCGCACACGCCCTTTACTTCCACTTGCCAGACGATCCGCTCGATATCGATCTCGACGAGATCGCCGACGCGCACGTCCTTCGACGGCTTCACGTTCGCCCCGCCGATCTTCACGCGGCCTTTTTCCACCGCGTCGCTCGCGAGCGAACGCGTCTTGAAGAAGCGCGCCGCCCAAAGCCATTTGTCGATGCGCAGACGCGCGCCCGGTTCCGTCGAAATCGTGTAGTTCATGAATAACCGTTCGTTCAGGCGGCAACCGTCAATGGCTGCACGGCCTGCACCGGCCAGCCTTGCAGATTCTGCGCCGCGATTTCTCCCAGCGCCTTGATCCACGCCGGCGATGCATTCAGGCAAGGAATGCGGTGAAACTGCTTGCCGCCTGCGTGCAGAAATTCGTCGCGCACCTCGATGCCGATTTCCTCGATCGTCTCAAGACAATCCGCCGTGAAGCCCGGACAAAAAACGTCCACGCGCGCAACACCCGCCGCGCCGAGTTCCGCGAGCGTCGGCGCGGTGTATGGCTGCAGCCATTCCGCGCGGCCGAAGCGCGACTGGAACGTGACGCGGCATTCCACCGGCGTGAGCCCCAACGCGGAGGCGAGCAGCGAGCCCGTCAACTGACACTGGTCGTGATATGGGTCGCCGAGATCCATGGTTCGCTTGGGGACGCCGTGAAAACTCAGCACGAGCTTGTCGCCGGCGGCAAAATCCGGCACGCCGTGATGACGCCAGTAATCGCGCACCTGCTCTGCAAGCGCGGATATATACGCCGGATGATCCGCGTAATGACGAATGGTGCGAATCTCGGGCTGATTGCGCACACGCTTGAGCGCGGTAAAGGCGTCGTCGAAAGCGGTCGCGGTGGTCGAAGACGAGTACTGCGGATACATCGGCACCAGGAGAATGCGCTCGGCGCCTTCGAGCTTGAGCTGATTGAGCATGACGCCGATGCCCGGCGTGCCGTAGCGCATCGCGTAGTCGACGAGCACGTGGTAGTCGTTTGCCGCAAAGAGGCGCCGCAAGCCCTCGACCTGCTTCTCCGTATAGACACGCAAGGGCGAGCCTTCCGCCATCCAGACCTGCGCATATTTCTTTGCCGACGCGCGCCCGCGAAACGGCAAGATGATCAACCGCAGAATGATCTGCCAGAGCAAGGAGGGAATCTCGACCACGCGCGGATCAGACAGGAACTGCGCCAGATACTTGCGCACGGCACGCGGCGTGGGCGCGTCCGGCGTGCCGAGATTGATCAGCAGCACCGCGACACGATGCGAAGCGCTAGGCTGCGAAGGCAACTCGAGATCGAAACGCATAGGGCAAGGCGGCCGGAAGTGGTCGAAAGGTGAAACCCATTATAGCGGCGCGTTTCACGCCGCATCATTGGCCGAACGGCCTAGTGGCGGCGCGGCGCGCGGGCCGGCATGATGGGCTGAAGGAAAAGCTATTGAGAACTGAGCGACATGGACAACAGGCGTGCGGTGATATCGACAATGGGAATCACGCGGTTGTAGGCCATGCGCGTGGGTCCAATCACGCCGAGCGTGCCGACGATCTTGCCGTTGACTTCATACGGCGCGGTCACGACGCTCATTTCCTCGATCGGCACCAGATTAGATTCCCCGCCGATGAAAATCTGCACGCCCTGCGCGTGACTCGAAACATCCAGCAATTGCAGGAGGCTCGTCTTTTGGTCGAACAAATCGAACAGCTTGCGCAGCCGCGCCATGTCGGACGAAAGGTCCGCCACTTCGAGCAGATTGCGCTCGCCGGAAATCAGCACGGTCTCGCCCGGATCAGTTTCGGCGGTGCTCGCGACCACGGCGGCCTGCATGAGCGCGGTCATGTCGCCGCGCAATTCGTCGATTTCCTGACGCAGCCGCAGACGCACTTCGTCGAAGGACAGGCCCGCGAAATGCGCGTTGATGTAGTTGGAGGCTTCCGTGAGCTGCGACGGCGAATAGTCGCGCTGCGTCGCCATCATGCGGTTCTGCACATCGCCTTCGGGCGTCACGATGATAAGCAGAATGCGCTTGTCCGACAGCCGCATGAATTCGATCTGCTTGAACATGTGACTGCGGCGCGGCGTGAGGATCACGCCAGCGAACGACGAGAGACTCGACAGCACGCTCGCCGCCGCCGCGACGATCTTCTGCGGCTCCTCGCCTTGCAGGCGCGTCTTGACGGCAGTGGTCATGGCTTCGTCTTGCGGCGCTTCCACGGTGAGCATGGTGTCGACGAAGAGCCGATAGCCGCGCGGCGTGGGAATGCGTCCCGCCGACGTGTGCGGGCTGACGACGAGACCGAGGTCTTCCAGGTCCGACATCACGTTGCGAATGGTCGCGGGACTCAGCTCCAGGCCGGAATGCCGTGATAACGTGCGCGAACCGACCGGCTGACCTTCGGCGATGTAGCGCTCGATCAGCGTTTTGAGGAGGGTTTGTGCACGTGGGTCTAGCATGGGGAAATTTTAGCCTAACGTGTCGTGGCGCGGCGAACGTACCCGCCGCGATGAATCGCTTGTCGAGCGATTCAATGTCCGCTCCATTCTAGCGATAAACAACGGGCGCGCCCCGGCGTGATCGGCTGGCGTCGCAGCCACCCTTCGCGCACGGTTCTTTTCGCCTTCCACCTATGGTGTAATGCCGGCATGGAAATTGGCCAATTCAAGACTGTCGCGCTCATCGGGCGCACCAATACGCCCGGCATCGAGACGCCGCTGCGCCTGCTCGCGGAGCTGATCTCGAAGCAGGGTTTCGAGGTCGTGTTCGAGGCCGGCACCGCGAAGGATGTCGGCGTGACCGATTACCCGGCGCTCTCGGTCGCCGAAATCGGCGCGCGCGCGGACGTGGCGGTCGTGCTGGGCGGCGACGGCACCATGCTCGGCGTGGGCCGCCAGCTTGCGCCGTACAAGACGCCGCTCATCGGCGTGAATCACGGGCGGCTCGGCTTCATCACGGACATCCCGCTCACCGAGATGCGCGAGATCGTGCCTCAGATGCTCGCCGGACAGTTCGAGCGCGAGGAACGCAGCCTGCTCGAAGCGCGTATCGTGCGCAACGACAAGCCCATCTATCACGCGCTCGCCTTCAACGATGTCGTGGTCAATCGCAGCGGCTTTTCAGGCATGGCGGAACTGCGCGTGTCGGTGGATGGCCACTTCATGTACAACCAGCGCTCGGATGGTCTGATCGTCGCGACGCCCACTGGCTCGACCGCCTACGCGCTTTCGTCGGCGGGGCCGATTCTTCATCCGCAGTTGCAGGGCTTCGTGCTCGTGCCGATTGCGCCGCATTCGCTCTCGAATCGTCCGATCGTGCTGCCCGACGACTCCAAGGTGACCATTCAGTTCATCGGCGGGCGCGATGTCAACGTGAACTTCGACATGCAGTCGTTCACGGCCGTCGAGCTGAACGACGCCATCGAAGTGCGGCGCTCACGGCACACGGTGCCGGTGCTGCATCCGGTCGGCTACAGCACGTACGCCACGCTGCGCAAAAAGCTGCACTGGAACGAGCATCCCTCGCAAGACTCCGCCCTCTGAAGCGCTCACCACGCCCTTTCCAAGCGTCCATGCTCCGTCATCTCTCCATTCGGGACTTCGTCATCGTTGCCGCGCTGGATATCGAGTTCGACTCCGGCTTCACGGTTTTTTCGGGTGAAACCGGCGCAGGCAAATCCATCCTGATCGACGCCCTCGCGCTCACGCTCGGCGCCCGCGCCGACGCGAGCGTCGTGCGCACGGGCGAAGCGCGCGCCGACATCACCGCTGAATTCACCACGCACGCGCAAGTGGCGCGCTGGCTGGACGAGCACGCGCTCTCGCAAGACAGCGACACCGTCATGTTGCGCCGCGTGATCGATTCCGGCGGCCGCTCGCGCGCGTTCATCAACGGCACTCCGGCCACGCTCACGCAACTGCGCGAAGTGGGCGAAATGCTCGTCGACATCCACGGCCAGCACGCGCATCAATTGCTGATGCGCCCCGACGCGCAACGCGAACTGTTCGACACGCACGCCGGTCTCGTCGACACAGCGAGCACCGTGAATCGCGCGTGGCGTGCGTATCGCGAGGCCCAGCAGGCCGTAGAAGCCGCGCAAAGCCGCGACCGCGAACTGCAACTGGAACGCGAGCGTCTCGCATGGCAGTTGAGCGAGTTCGACAAGCTCGCGCCGCAGCCGGGCGAATGGGAGGAAGTGAGCGCGGAGCATCATCGGCTCTCGCACTCGGCAAGTCTAATCGACGGCGTGCAAAGCGCGCTGTCCGCATTGTCCGAATCCGACGAAGCCATGATTTCCCAACTCGCCGCCATCATCACGAAGCTGCGCGATCTGGCCGATATCGATCCCGCGTTGAGCGACGTGCTCGCCTCGCTCGAACCCGCCGAGATTCAGTTGCAGGAAGCGTCGTACTCGCTTTCGCACTACGCGCAGCGCCTCGAACTCGATCCCGACCGGCTCGCGCAGGTCGAGCGTCGCATGGATCAGCTTCACTCGACGGCGCGCAAGTTCCGCCTTCAGCCCGAAGCGCTGCCCGAGGAACATGAAGCGCGCCGCAGCCAGCTAGCGGAACTCGATGCCGCCGCGGACCTCGACGCGCTCAACGCGGTCGCCGAGAAAGCGAAGGACGCTTATCTCGCGGATGCAAAAGTGCTGTCGAAGGCGCGCGCGAAAGCGGCCAAGACTTTGTCGAAGGCAGTCACCGAAGGCATGCAGGAATTGTCGATGGCGGGCGGCAGCTTCGAAGTCGCGCTCGTGCCGCTCGCGGAAGGCGGCGCAAACGGGCTGGAACAGATCGAGTTTCGCGTGGCGGGCCACGCTGGCGTCGCGTTACGGCCGCTCGCGAAGGTCGCATCGGGCGGCGAACTCGCGCGCATCAGCCTCGCGCTCGCCGTGATCGCGAGCACCGCGAGCCCGACGCCCACGCTGATCTTCGACGAAGTGGATACGGGCATTGGCGGCGGCGTGGCGGAAGTGGTCGGACGGCACTTGCATCAACTCGGACGCGACCGGCAAGTGCTGTGCGTCACGCACTTGCCGCAAGTCGCGGCGCGCGGCGATCAGCATTTCCAGGTGGCGAAAACTTCCGACGATGCCGGCGGCACGGTCAGCACGGTGACGCCGCTCGACAAGTCGAAACGCATCGAAGAAGTGGCGCGGATGCTTGGAGGAATCGAAATCACGGCGACGACACGCAAGCATGCAAAGGAGATGCTCGCGGCTTGAGGCGCGGGCGAACGAGGCGGCGCAAAAACGCTGCGCCGCCTTCCACCTTACTCGGCAATCGAGAACACGCGTCTCCACAACGCCGTCACCGCTTCCCTTTCGCCCTTTACCGCATCCGGCGCGACGCGCGCCTTCTCCATTCCATCGAGCCGCAGCGTGTGCTGCAGCTTGCGGTAGTGCCGGTACACCGCGCCAATCGTTTCCGCTTCGTCCGCGCTGATCAACCCGCTCTGCGCCGCGATCTTGAGCAAGGTGATATTGCCCGCATTGCGCACGAACTCGCGATGCTCGCGCGAGTGCAGCAACACCCAGTACTGCACGATGAACTCGATATCCACCATCCCGCCGCGATCGTGCTTCAGATCGAACAATTCGCTGCGATTGGGATGCCCCGCCGCCACACGCTCGCGCATCGCGACGATTTCGCGGGCAAGCAATGCCGCATCGCGCTCCATCACCAGCACGTCCGCGCGAATGGCTTCGAAGTGCGCGCCGATCTCGGCGTCGGCGGCGCTGTAGCGAGCGCGCGAAAGCGCCTGATGCTCCCAGACCCACGCGGTATTCGCGGCATCGCCTTCACGTATCTGATAGCGGCGAAACGACTCCAGACTCGTCACCAGCAAACCCGATTCGCCGTTCGGCCGTAGACGCAAGTCCACATCGAACAGCGTGCCCGCGCCGGTCGCCGCCGTGAGCCACGTGATGAGACGGCGCGCGAACATCGCGTAAATGTCGGCGGCGCTGTCGTTCGAATCGTCGGGATCGTCGTAGAGAAAGATCAGATCGAGATCGGACGCATAACCCAGTTCCTTGCCGCCGAGCTTTCCATACGCGATGACGGAGAAGCGCGGCGTATCGCGATGCCGCTTCGAAAACTGCCGCCAAACCGTCTGCACGGTTACGTCGAGCACGGCATCGGCGAGTTCGGACAGACGGTCGCTCACATGTTCCACCGACAGATGTCCCGCCAGATCGATCAGCAGGATGCGGAACACTTCGGCCTGATGCGCGTGACGCAGCAAGTCCATCTGATGCTCCGCGTCCTCCGCTGCCGCAAGCCGGGCGAGCAGCGAACGCTTGAACCCATCCCAGTCGAACGGGCTGGCAATGGCTTCGTCATCGAGCAATTCGTCCAGCAATTGCGGATGGCGAATGAGATAACCCGCCGCCCAGCGCGAGCCGGACAACACGGACAGCACGCGTTCGAGCGCCGCCGGATATTCAGTCAGAAGCGCGAGATACGCGCCGCGTTTGCCGATGGCTTCGAGCAAGTCGAAAAGCCGCGCGATCACATCGCCGCGACGCGCGGCATCGATCGACTGCACGACTTCGAGCGCGCGCTGCGCGACCACGTCGAAGCGCTCGCGGCTGTGCTCGTTCAGGCTCGCGTAACGCGTGGAGTTCCACACGCCCGTTAGACGCGCGAGCACCGGCGCCGGGTCCGCGAAGCCGAGTTCGGACAGACGGCCGGCGAGTTCTTCCTGTGCGGAATCGTCGGCGAGCGCGCTGCTCCAGATCCACGATGCAGCCGAATCGTCCGACACGCCGCAGCCGTTTTCACCGCCGATCTTGTCGGCGAAGATGGCATCGAACTGTTGTTCGACGAATTCGCGATGCGCATCGAGCTTGTCCATCAACGCGGCGTAGTTCGCAAATCCGAGCGATGACGCGAGCAACGCGCGCTCGTCGTCGGCAACCGGCATGGCATGCGTCTGCGCGTCGTTGCGATACTGCAGCCGATGCTCCACCGTGCGCAAAAACAGATACGCGTCGGTGAGCGAGTCGCACACGTTCTGCGCGATCAGCCCGTGCGCGGCGGCGCGTTCGAGCACCTTGAGCGTCGGACGAATGCGAAAATCCGCCGCCTGTCCGCCGCGAATCAACTGGAAAACCTGCGCGCTGAACTCGATCTCGCGGATACCGCCGCGTCCGAGCTTGATGTCGTCGGCCTTGTCGGGACGCATGGACGCGCGCCGCCGCGCTTCCTGCCGAATCTGCAGATGCAGCGAGCGAATCGCGGCGATCACGCCGTAGTCGAGGTATCGCCGATAGATGAACGGCGTCGCAATGGCTTCGAGTTGTTTGACGAGACGGCGCGCGGCATCGCTCTTCGTCTCCGAGACGACGCGCCCCTTGATCCACGCGTAGCGTTCCCATTCCCGCCCTTGCACATAGAAATACTCTTCGAGCATGCCGAGACTGCACACGAGCGGACCCGAATCGCCGTTGGGACGCAACCGCATGTCGACGCGAAACACGTAGCCGTCTTGCGTCATCTCCGCGAGCGCGCCGATCACGCGCCGCCCGAGCCGTGTGAAGAATTCCTGCACCGAGAGCGGCGAGCGCTTGCCGCCGGCGGTTTCGCCATCGTCTTCATAAACGAAGATCAGATCGATATCCGACGACGCGTTCAGTTCGCGCCCGCCAAGCTTGCCCATGCCGACGACGCCGAGCGTAAGCCGTTCGCCTTCGGGTGAGCGCGGCTCGCCGAAGAGCGCTTCGAGGTCGGCCGCGAGTACCGCGATGGCGCGTTGGATCGTTACTTCGGCGAGATCCGTCATTGCGCCGGTGACTTCGGCGACATCCGCCGTGCCCGCTAGATCGCGCTCCATCGCCGTGCAGAAAACCTCCATGCGCAAGCGGCGCAACGCCGTCTTGAGCGCGGCTTCATCGAGCGTGCCGGTTTCGACGCACGGCACGCAATGAGCGTCGAGGCGCGCTTCGATCCATTGCCGCGTGATCGGCGTCCTTGCCCACTGGGCGACATCGGAGGCTAGTTCCGGACGCGCCGAATAGGCGCGCGACGCGTAGTTGGAATAGCTGGAACTGAGGAGTTTCGCGTCGGTCATGAAAGGGTAGGCTCGCTCGTTGCTTGGTACAGAAGCTGATCGTACACCGGCAGCGAAGCGGTTTGAACCAACGGTCCGCGAGGCTTGTCCGAAGCGGCTCCGAGAGACTTTTCCAGAGCGGCGCGGCCAAGCCTTGCCCGCTTTTCCCTGTGTTACATTGCAGCGTCAAACACGCAAAACTACCATATCGCCGACTAGCCGCAGCATGTCCGACAGCAGACGATCCGTCGACCCGACCGAAGTTGGACAAGCCCAGCCCAGCGGCAACGCCGAGCGCGTGCTTTCACGCGTCTTCAAAATCGTTCTCGTGTTCGCAGCCGTGGTGTACTTCGCGGTTGCGGGCATCTATCTCGCGCTGCGCTATATCGTGTTGCCGCAGGTCGATTCGTTCCGGCCGCGCATCGAGCAACTCGTCTCCTCGCGCATTCACGCGCAGCTACATATCGGCCGGATCACGGCGGTCATGGCGGGTGCGCAACCCACCTTTCTGATCGACAATCTGCGTATCGACGCCGCCGACGGATCGCCC
This sequence comes from Caballeronia sp. GAWG1-1, assembly GCF_023631465.1. Lineage (NCBI taxonomy): Bacteria > Pseudomonadati > Pseudomonadota > Betaproteobacteria > Burkholderiales > Burkholderiaceae > Caballeronia > Caballeronia sp. GAWG1-1. The sequence continues at coordinate 59,794 of NZ_JALQDB010000003.1, read as the reverse complement.
GGCGTAGCGGTGCCGCATGCGCGCGCGAGCATCGCGTGGGGCTCGCTGCTGCATCTTCGGCCGAAGCTTGCCGATCTTACCGTCGATGGTCCCGATGTCATCGTCGCGCGCAATGCCAAGGGTGAACTGACCGTGGCGGGCGTGCCTGTTCCCACGCATCGCACGGGTTCTGGCGCGTTCACGAACTGGCTGCTCGGACAAGACCGCATTCGTCTGCGCGACGGCACGCTGCGTTGGCGCGATGCCGAACGCGACGCGCCCGAAGTGGCGTTCAAGCGCCTGCAACTGACGATCCTCAACGACGGCTTGCGGCATCGGCTCGCACTCGATGCACCCGCCGACGGCGACGTGCTGCACGGCCCGCTCGATGTGCGCGCGGACTTTCGCCACGAGCCGTTCACCGCGATGGGCGCGCCCGCGAACTGGACCGGACGTCTCTACGTTTCCACCGGGCCGCTCGACCTGCCGACGCTCGGCCGCTACGTGAAGCTGCCTTTTCAGATCTACGATGGCCGCGTCGAAAACCGTATCTGGGTGGACTTCGCGCGCGGCCAGTTGCAAAAGGCAGGCGGCGATCTGAACGGCGGCAACGTCGCGCTGCGCGTGCGCGCCACGCAGCCGCGCCTCGAATTGCCGATTGCGCGCTTCGACTGGACCATCGACAAGAACGACACGGCCTACACGCTGAATCTGTCCGACATCCATGCCGAACTCGGTCAGCCCGCGCTCTCGGACGGCACGCCGGTCGCGCGTCTTCTGGCGGCGCATACGCTCACGGGCACGTACCGGCCGGCATCGGTTGGCAAGGGATTGATGTTTCGCGTCGCGGGCGATCACGTCGATCTCGGCATCCTCGCGGACTTCGTGCGGGCGCTGCCCGTGCCGCCGCGCGTGCTCAACGAACTCGTGCGCTTCAATCCGCGCGGGCAGATTGCGAACTACTCGATCTACACGGAGCGCGCGGCGCCGCGCAATGAAGAAGAGGTAAAGCAGCAGCACGAAAAAGGCGACGCCAAGCTCTTGCACTTCACGCTCAAGGCCGACTTGCAGGGAATCAGCGTGCAGGCGCAGGAACCGCCGCCGGGACTTACCGTGAACAACCATCCGCGTGCGGGCATTCCGGGCATCGAAAATCTGTGGGGTCATGTCGATGCCAACGAGGCGCAAGGCGCTGTCGACATCGATACGAAAAATGCGGCCATCACCATTCCCGGCGCGTTCGATGATCCGCGTCTGACCTTCGATACGCTGCAAGGCCACGCAACCTGGACCGTCGCCGATGAAATCGCGCCCGGCGAATTGCGCCGCGCATTCACCATTCACCTCGACACGCTGCGTGTGAAGAACGCCGATGCCGAAGGCGACGTCACCGCTTCGTATTGGAATCAAGGCCACGGGCGCGGCAATCTCGATCTCAAGGCGAAAATCGCGCACATGCAGGTCACAAGGCTCGTGCGCTATCTGCCGACGAGTCTCAACGAACGCGTGCGCGTCTATCTCGGGCATGCGCTGCAAGCGGGCGTGGCGCGCAACAGCGTGCTCGAAGTGCATGGCGACCTCACCAAGTTCCCGTATGCAAAGGCGCCGGACGCGGGCGTGTTTCGCATCGAGGCGCCGTTCACCGGCGGCCGTTTCGATCCGACGCCGTTCCCGCCGCGCAAACTCGCCAACGGCATGCCGAGCATCTGGCCGGGTTTTGACGGGATCGACGGCACGTTCAAGCTCGCGCAAAACAAACTGCGCTTCGATGTCGAGCGCGGACATTATCGCGGCGTGAAGGTATCGAATCTGAGCGGGCGAATCGACGATACCGGCGACCGCGAATCGAAACTGTGGATCGACGGGCAAGCGCGCGGACCGCTCTCGGACATGCTTCAGTATGTCGACGACAGTTCGCTCGGCCTGATGGCCAAGCACGCCACGCGCAAGCTGCAAGCTAAAGGCGATGCCGCGCTCGCGCTCACGCTCGGCATTCCGCGATTCCGGCCGCCGCCGCCCGCGCCGCCGCTTCGCACCGAATACAAAGGCTCGCTCACGTTCGCGGACAACGAAGTCGCTTATGGCAATCTGCCGCCGCTCGAACATCTGCGCGGCAAGGCGAATTTCGCGGCGAAGACCGTGACGCTCGACGGACTGAACGCGCAACTGCTCGGCGGCGACGTGCGCGCGAAAGGCGGCGTGCAACCGGACGGCAGCTACACGTTCGATGTGAACGGGCGCATCGGCGCGGACGCGGCACAGCGTCTGAACACGCGCATCACGCCGCAGGTCGCGCAGTTCCTGAAGCGCATCGACGGTTCCGCGCCGTATCAGGCGCACGTGCATGGCGTGAAGAACGCGTTGCCTGTCGTGCAGGCGAGTTCGGATCTGACGGGCATCGGCTTCGATCTGCCCGCGCCGTTCGGCAAGGCAAAGGGCACGCCCATGCCGTTCGCTTTCACCTTTCAGCCCGCGCCTGGCGGGCCTTCGGATCTGCATGACGCGCAACTCACGTTCGGGCCCGTGCAGGCGCATTACTCGCTGCAGCAAATCGGCCGCGCGCAGGTCACGGTCGATCCGCAGAACCCCGCCGAGCCGATGAACATGCGCGCCCGGCTGAAGGTTGCGCGCGGCGCGATCGCCGTGAACAAGCCAGCGGCGTTGCCCGCCGAAGGCGTGTCGGCGTCCTTCGATATGGACACGCTCGATGCCGACGCGTGGCGCAAATTCATCGCCGATATCAACGCATCCGCGAGCGCTTTACCCGTGGCCGATACAGCCGCGCCCGCCTCGCCACCGATGAACGATATGGTCAGGCAGTTCATCCCGACGCGTGCCGACATCCACTTCACCACGCTCAAGCTGCTCGACCGCCGCTGGGACAACGTGCGGATCGGCGCGAACGAAGAGCCGGCGAATCGCAAATGGCAGGCGAACGTGGCGTCGAATCAGGTGACGGGCACGCTCGCGTTCACGCCGGGCGCGCTCAAGGGAAGTCCGGGCGCATTGCAGGCGCGCCTCGACAAAGTGGTCATTCCCGAGAAGATAGCGGCGACGAACGCGCCGGACGAACGCATCGTGAGCAAGCCGCCGCGCAACATGCCCGCGATCGATCTCATCGTGAACGAGCTCGTATATCGCGAGCACGATCTCGGCCGGCTTCAGGTCGATGCGCATAACGAAGTCGTCGCCGATCAACCCGTCTGGACGCTCGACAAGCTCGAACTCGCGAACCCCGACGCCACGCTCACCGCAAACGCGACGTGGCGCACGCTGCCGGGCGGCGTGGTCTCGACCGCCGTGAAACCCGCGAACGACGACACCCTTCCGCGCCGCACGGCACTCGACTTCAAGCTCGACGTGAACGACGCCGGTCAGTTGATCGACCGCTTCGGTCTGCCGCGCACGGTCAATCACGGCGCGGGCACGGTGTCCGGTCACGCGGCGTGGAACGGCGGCCCGACGACAGTCGATCCAAATTCGCTCGATGGCAACGTCGCTGTCGATTTGCGTCACGGCCAAATTCTGCGCGCGCCCGGCGCCGCGAAATGGCTCGGCATCTTCAGCTTGCGCAGCCTTGCGAATCTGCTCACGCTGCATTTTCAGGATGTCGTCGGCAAGGGACTGCCGTTCGAGAAAGTCACGGGCGACGCGCATATCGAACAGGGCATCGCGAGGACGGACGATCTGGTGATGATCACATCGCCCGCGCGCGTGCAGATGCAAGGGCTCGTCGACCTGCCACAACGCACGCAGGATTTGCACGTTAAGGTCATACCGACCGTCGGCGCGGGCGCGGTCGCAATCGGCGCGGCGGTCATCAATCCGCTGCTCGGTCTGGGCGCGCTGGCCGCCGATCTCGCATTGTCGAAGTCCATTCAAAAGGCGTTCGAACTCGACTATTCGATCACCGGTCCCTGGTCCAAACCCGTCGTTCAGCGCCTGCGGGGCGATCAGGGTAAGATCGAAACACCTGCCGCCGCCGCTGTCCCTGCTGCCGTACCAGCAGTCGCTCCGTGAAGGCGTCACGGTTCCGCCCTATTTTCGTCACCTTTTTTGGCAAACGCGCACAAAAATATGAACGATAAATCGAGCGAAAGCGCGAATTTCCGCGTCGCCGCGCTGCAGATGGTCAGCGCGCCGGACCGCGATCGCAACCTGACCGAAGCCGGCCGGCTGATCGCGGAAGCCGCGCGCGACGGCGCCCAACTCGTGCTCCTGCCCGAATACTTCTGCTACATGGGCTTCAAGGACACCGACAAACTCGCCATTCGCGAGACGCCGGGCGCGGGTCCGATCCAGCAATTCTTGTCCGATGCGGCGCGCGAGCATCGCGTGTGGGTGATCGGCGGGACTTTGCCGTTGCAGTCGGCGGAGCCGGATCGCGTGCTGAACACCACGCTCGTGTTCGACCCCGCCGGCAAGCAGGTTGGGCGCTACGACAAGATTCATCTTTTCAATTTCGAGAAAGGCGAGGAATCGTTCGACGAAGCGCGCACCATCTGTCCCGGCAGCGAAGTGCGGACTTTCGACGCGCCATTCGGACGAGTCGGCCTTTCGGTGTGCTACGACCTGCGATTCCCGGAGCTGTACCGAAAAATGGGCGACTGCGCGTTGATGGTCGTCCCCTCCGCGTTCACCTACACGACCGGCAAGGCACATTGGGAAATCTTGCTACGCGCCCGCGCCATTGAAAACCAGTGCTACGTCCTCGCCGCGGCACAAGGCGGCAAACATGAAAACGGCCGGCGCACTTTCGGCCACAGCATCCTGATCGACCCTTGGGGCGAAATCATCGACGTGCGCGACGAAGGCGCGGGCGTCGTGGCCGGCCAGATCGATCCGGCGAGCATCGCGTCAGTGCGACAGAGCTTGCCGGCGTATCGGCATCGCGTGATCGGCTGAGACGCGCGCGCCAAGTATCTTGAAAATAGGTTTTCCGACGGTCTTGAAAGCGCGATTTTTTCTCCGCACATGACCGAACCCCGTCAGCCATTAGAATGGTCTGAAATATCACCGAACTCGCAACAGGCACCGCATGAACATCATCGAACCCGGCATTAGGAATCTGGTCACGGCGAAGGACGTTTTGCTTACGCCGTATGGCCTCGACGAGGGGCTTATCACGCGTACGCTTGCGGAAATTTTCACGCATCGCGTCGATTACGCCGACCTCTATTTTCAGTCCACGCGCAGCGAAGCGTGGAGTCTGGAAGAAGGCATCGTCAAATCGGGCAGCTTCAGCATCGATCAGGGCGTCGGCGTGCGCGCCGTTTCGGGCGAGCGCACGGCTTTCGCCTATTCCGACGATCTTTCGCCCGAATCGATTCGCCAGGCGGCGCACGCAACACGCGCGATCGCCAAGGCGGGCGGCGGCAAGCACAAAATCAAGTCGGCGAGCACGCTCACGGGCGTGTCGGGCCGCGATCTGTATTTGCCCGCCGATCCGCTGCATTCGCTCGATTCCGACGCGAAGGTGAAGCTGCTGGAGCGCGTCGAGCAGATGGCGCGCGGCCGCGATCCGCGCATCACGCAAGTCATGGCCGGGCTCGCCGGTGAATACGACGTCGTGCTGGTGGCGCGCAGCGACGGCGCGCTCGCCGCCGACGTGCGACCGCTCGTGCGCGTATCGGTCACGGTGATCGCCGAGCAAAACGGACGCCGCGAGATCGGCACGGGCGGCGGTGGCGGACGCTTCGACTACGGCTATTTCACCGACGACATCCTGAACCGCTACGTCGACGACGCGGTGCACGCGGCGCTGGTGAACCTGGAAGCGCGTCCGGCACCCGCAGGCGCCATGACCGTCGTGCTCGGGCCGGGCTGGCCGGGCGTGCTCTTGCACGAAGCGATCGGGCACGGGCTGGAAGGCGACTTCAACCGCAAGGGATCGTCGGCGTTCGCGGGTCGTATTGGCGAACAGGTCGCGGCGAAGGGCGTGACCGTGGTCGATGACGGCACGCTGCCGAATCGGCGCGGCTCGCTCAACATCGACGACGAAGGCAATCCGACGCAGTGCACGACGCTGATCGAGGACGGCATTCTCAAGGGCTACATTCAGGATTCGCTCAACGCGCGTTTGATGAAGATGCCCGTGACGGGCAACGCGCGCCGCGAATCCTACGCCGCCCTGCCGATGCCGCGCATGACCAACACGTACATGCTCAACGGCGACAAGGACCCGAAGGAGATTCTGGCTTCGGTGAAGAAAGGCTTGTACGCGGTGAATTTCGGCGGCGGTCAGGTAGATATCACCAACGGCAAGTTCGTGTTTTCGGCGTCCGAGGCGTACATGATCGAGGACGGCAAGATCACGTATCCGGTGAAGGGCGCGACCTTGATCGGCAGCGGACCGGAATCGCTCAAATACGTGACGATGATCGGTAACGACATGTCGCTGGATACGGGCGTCGGCGTGTGCGGCAAGGAAGGCCAGAGCGTGCCGGTGGGCGTTGGGCAACCGACGTTGCGCATCGAAAAAATGACGGTGGGCGGCACGGTTTAATGTTTTCGATGCGGGCTTTCCGCGTCGCTTCGGGCTGGGTTTGCGATTGCACGGGCCGGCGATGCGGGATTCCCGCGTTCTTCGAGTAGAAGGCTTGCCAGCGCCGCGTGTTTGCGGTTATAAAAGCAGCTACCTGATTTTTTTGCGACAGACTTTTCTCTCTTAAGCCATGACCGCCAAGTTTTATTTTTATTTCTTTTGGCATCTCAAGCCGCTGGCGGATGGAGAGGGGTCGTTGCAAGTACGGTAAGTACGCAAAACCAAATTTCCGAAAAACCGCCAGCGAGTCTGGCGGTTTTTTTTCGCCCTTCACACGTTGGTTTTGATTGAAAGAGACGCAGGAGAAAAGAAATGCCCCCGCACAATACCGACGATGTCCGCATTCGTGAGCTGAAAGAACTGACGCCTCCCGCGCATCTGATTCGCGAATTCCCTTGCGCCGAACCCGTGTCGGAACTGATCTACAACGCGCGCAAGTCGATGCATCGCATACTGCACGGAATGGATGATCGCTTGATCGTGATCGTCGGACCGTGCTCCATTCACGATCCCAAGGCGGCGATGGAATATGCCGGACGACTGATCGAGCAGCGTAAGCGCTTCGCGGGCGAATTGGAAATCGTGATGCGCGTGTACTTCGAAAAGCCGCGTACCACGGTGGGCTGGAAAGGGCTGATCAACGATCCGTATATGGATAACAGCTTCAAGATCAATGATGGATTGCGGGCTGCGCGAGAATTGCTCATGCATATCAACGAGCTTGGTTTGCCGGCCGGCACCGAGTATCTGGATATGATTAGTCCGCAGTACATTGCGGACCTGATTTCGTGGGGCGCGATTGGGGCGCGGACTACCGAATCTCAGGTTCACCGTGAGCTTGCATCGGGATTGTCTTGTCCGGTAGGCTTTAAAAATGGCACGGATGGAAACGTCAAGATTGCCGTCGATGCTATCAAGGCCGCTTCGCAGCCGCATCATTTCCTGTCGGTCACGAAGGGCGGACATTCGGCGATCGTTTCAACCGCCGGCAACGAGGATTGCCATATCATTTTACGTGGAGGTAAATCGCCGAATTTCGATGCCGCTAGTGTCGATGCCGCTTGCAGCGATATCGGCAAGGCGGGATTAGCGGCGCGCTTGATGATCGATGCGAGTCACGCGAATAGCTCGAAGAAACACGAGAATCAGATTCCGGTTTGCGAGGATATTGGCAAGCAACTCGCTTCCGGCGATGAGCGAATTATCGGCGTGATGATTGAATCGCATCTGGTTGGCGGCCGGCAAGACCTCAAGCCGGGATGCGAGCTGACTTACGGACAAAGCGTGACGGATGCTTGCATCGGCTGGGATGAGAGTGTGACTGTACTCGAAGGATTGGCAGCGTCGGTTAAACAGCGGCGCATTGCGCGAGGCGGCGGCAATTAAGATATAGATAGCGGCTGCTAACTCAGCGGCCGCTGTCATTCATTCACGGTTAATCGGTTGCCGCGTCGCGCTGATGCTTCCACAAGACATCGTTCTGGCCATCCGCGCGATTCAAAGCCCGCGCCAGTACAAAAAGCAAATCCGACAGCCGATTGACATACCGCCTCGGCGCTTCATTTACTCCGGCTTCATCGATTTTCCCCAGCGCCACGATCGACCGCTCCGCTCTTCGGCAAACCGTCCGCGCCACATGCGCCACTGCCGCCGCTCTCGATCCGCCCGGCAGAATGAATTCAGCCAACGGCGGCAACGTCCCGTTGTATTCCGCGAGCCAGTCATCGAGCTGCGCCAAATGCGATTCCTCTATCATCGAATGCCCGGGAATCGATAACTCGCCGCCTAAATCGAAGAGATCGTGCTGAATCGTCGTCAACGCATCGCGCACGTCCGTTGGCAGCGGTTCGCATAGCAATACGCCCAAAGTCGAATTCAATTCATCGACATCGCCGATTGCGGCAATCCGCGCATCGTCCTTGGAGACGCGACGGCCGTCGCCGAGCCCCGTGGTGCCATCATCGCCGGTACGGGTGGCGATCTTGCTCAGACGGTTGCCCATCGTTTTCTCCTTGCTCGTTGATTCATCGCTCGAAACGCGCGTTCACACTTTGAACCGCGCCGAAACTCCGACCCATTATAGGCACGCGGTCCCACGGTTTTACCCGCCTGCCGCCCTCCATCTCATCGGCGTAAAATGAGATGGAAGTCGTGAAGCAAGCACTCGACCACGCCGAGCGCAGCAGCCCAACGAGCGCGACGATTAAGCACCGGCGCGCAAAACGCAAAACGCAACGTGCTCGATCCGTCGCCTGAAGCATTTAGTGGCACGAATAAGCAACACGCGACGAATCCGCCGCGAAAATCGACCGAACAATCGCAGCGCCCAAGCTGCCCCGGAGACACCGTGAACCACCCCGCCGAAGCCGCACGAACCGCCTTCCGCCGCCCGTTCCCCGCCGCCCTGCTCGATGCGCTGCGCTCAAGATTCGCGGAGCGCGTCTCCACCGCCCAGGCGGTGCGCGAGCACCACGGCCGCGACGAATCCCCGTTCGACCCGCAACTGCCCGACGCCGTCGTCTTCGCGCGCAGCACAGATGACGTGCAGGCCATCGTCAGACTTTGCGCCGAACACGACACGCCGATCATTCCCTACGGCAACGGCTCGTCGCTCGAAGGGCATCTGCTGGCGGTGCAAGGCGGCGTTTCCATCGACTTGTCGGAGATGAAAAACGTCATTTCGATCAACGCCGAAGATCTCACGGTCACCGTCGAACCCGGCATTTCACGCAAGCAACTGAACGAAGCGCTGAAAGACACCGGCCTCTTCTTCCCGATCGATCCCGGCGCGGACGCGAGCATCGGCGGCATGTCGGCAACGCGCGCTTCCGGCACCAACGCCGTGCGCTACGGCACGATGCGCGAAAACGTGCTCGGCCTCACGGTGGTTACCGCCGATGGCCGAGTCATCAAAACCGGCACGCGCGCGCGCAAATCGTCGGCGGGATACGACCTGACGCGTCTTTTCGTCGGCTCGGAAGGCACACTCGGTGTCATCACCGAAATCACCGTGCGGCTTTATCCGCAGCCCGAAGCCATTTCCGCCGCCATCTGCGCTTTCCCGTCGATGGGCGATGCGGTGCGCGCCGTCATCGAAACCATTCAGATGGGCGTGCCGATTGCGCGCGTCGAATTCGTCGATTCGCTCGCCGTGCGCGCAATCAATCGTCATTCGAATCTAACGCTCGCCGAATCGCCGACGCTATTCTTCGAATTTCACGGCACGGAAGCGGGCGTCAAGGAGCAAGCACAAACGGTGCAGGACATCGCCGCCGAGAACGCCGGCACCGGTTTCGAATGGGCGACCCGTCCCGAAGACCGCAGCCGTCTCTGGAACGCGCGCCACAACGCCTACTTCGCGATGCTGCAACTGAAACCCGGCTGCCGCGCCGTCACCACGGATGTCTGCGTGCCGATCTCGCGTCTCGCGGAATGCGTCGAGGAAACGGAAAAAGACCTGGTGGATTCGCCGCTTCCCTGCCCAATCGTCGGCCATGTCGGCGACGGCAACTTCCACGTCGCCATGCTGCTCGATCCGGCCAAGCCCGAGGAACTGGCGGAAGCCGAACGGCTGAATCACCGCATCGTCGAACGCGCGCTGATGGTCGGCGGCACCTGCACGGGCGAACACGGCGTCGGCTTGCACAAGATGGGCTTCATGATCGAGGAGCACGGCGAGGACGCCATCGCCGTGATGCGCTCGATCAAACACGCGCTCGACCCGAAAAACCTCATGAATCCGGGCAAGATCTTCGCGTTCGAGCAGTAATCGCGCGGTTTGCGCTTCATTTTGCGCACACGGCGACGGCAATGGACGCTGTCGCCGCAAGCGGGCAAGATGGACCGCGGTATCCGAATCATTCGTCGACGAAGAGCATCTGCGTCGATCAAACCGAACGAAGCGCCGCCGAGCGCCCGGAGGAGACATGAACGCACCCGACGAGCTCAAGACCGCACTCGTGACCGACACTTCGCCGAATTTGCCGCATGCGGACGCGCCTCGGTTCTCCGAGGAACAACTCGCGGCGCGTCAGCGCGATGTCGTGCAGGCGCTGATGGCCGTGCTGCCCACGCATTGCCTCCTGTTTCGCGAGGAAGACACGGCGCCATACGAGTGCGACGGTCTCGCGGCGTATCGCCGTCTGCCGCTTGCGGTCGCATTGCCGGAAACCGAAGCGCAGGTGCAGCGCGTCGTGCAGATCTGCGCGCGCCTCGACGTGCCGATCGTGCCGCGCGGCGCGGGCACGGGGCTCTCGGGCGGCGCGATGCCGATTCGTCATGGCATCGTGTTGTCGCTTGCGCGCTTTCGCAAGATCATCGAAGTCGATCCGTACGCGCGCACCGCGACGGTTCAGCCGGGCGTGCGCAATCTCGCCATATCGGAGGCCGCCGCCCCTTACGGGCTCTACTACGCGCCGGACCCTTCGTCGCAGATCGCGTGCACTATCGGCGGCAACGTCTCCGAAAATTCGGGCGGCGTGCATTGCCTGAAATACGGCCTTACCGTGCATAACGTGCTGCGCGTGCGCGCCGTCACCATGGACGGCGATGCCGTCGAATTCGGCTCGCTCGGACCCGACGCGCCCGGCCTCGATCTGCTCGCCGTGCTGATCGGCAGCGAAGGCATGTTCGCCATCGTCACCGAGATCACCGTCAAGCTGATCCCGAAGCCGCAGACAGCGCAAGTCATCATGGCGAGTTTCGACGACGTGGTCAAAGGCGGCAATGCGGTCGCGGCGATCATCGCGGCAGGCATCATCCCGGCCGGCCTCGAAATGATGGACAAGCCCGCGACGCGCGCCGTCGAGCAATTCGTCAACGCTGGCTACGACCTGGACGCCGCCGCCATCCTGCTGTGCGAATCCGATGGCACGCACGACGAAGTCGCCGAGGAAATCGTCCGCATGACGGCGGTGCTGCGCGAGTTCGGCGCATCGCGCATCCAGATTTCGCGCACGGAAAGCGAGCGGCTCAAGTTCTGGTCGGGCCGCAAGAACGCCTTTCCCGCTGCCGGCCGCATGTCGCCCGACTATTACTGCATGGACGGCACGGTGCCGCGCCGCTCCATCGGGCCGCTGCTCAAGCGGATCGAAGAGATGGAACAGAAGTACGCGCTTCGCTGCATCAACGTGTTCCATGCGGGCGACGGCAACATGCACCCGCTCATTCTCTTCAATGGCAACGATCTCGACGAATGGCATCGCGCGGAGGCGTTCGGCAGCGATATCCTCGAAACCTGCGTGGAACTGGGCGGCACGGTGACGGGCGAACACGGCGTGGGCATCGAGAAGATCAATTCGATGTGCGTGCAGTTCTCGCCCGAGGAGCGCGACGCCTTTCACGCGGTCAAGCGCGCGTTCGATCCGCCCGGCCTGCTCAATCCCGACAAGGGCATTCCCACGCGCGCGCGCTGCGCCGAATACGGGAAGATGCACATTCGCGGCGGGCTTTTGCCGCACCCGGAGATTCCGCGCTTTTGACGAGTGCGCGATCCCGCTATCCACGTTTGTCCGACTGTGGCTGCGTTAAGCGCCCGGTACAATCGACCGGACGAGACGGAATAGAAAAAGCATCAATCAAGCGGGACACCCATGGAACAGGACGACATCGTCGCCGGCTGGTCGGAGCGGATTGCGCACGCCACCGAGACCGGCACGCCGCTACGCATTCGCGGCGGCGGGACGAAGGACTGGTACGGACAGACGCTCCAGGGGGAGATTCTCGACACGCGCGCGCATCGCGGCATCGTCGAATACGATCCGGCGGAACTCGTGATCACCGCGAAGAGCGGCACGCCGCTCGCGGAAATCGAAGCCGCGCTCAGGGAGCACGGACAGATGCTGCCCTTCGAGCCGCCGCACTTCGGCCGCAACGCGACCTTCGGCGGCTGCATCGCGGCGGGACTTGCCGGCCCGCGTCGCGCATGGACCGGCGCGCCGCGCGATTTCGTGCTCGGCGCGGTGGTGATGAACGGGCACGGAAAAGTGCTGCACTTCGGCGGCCAAGTGGTGAAAAACGTGGCGGGCTATGACGTCGCGCGCCTGCTCGCGGGCTCGCTCGGCACGCTCGGCCTCATGCTGCAACTGTCGATCAAGGTGCTGCCTCGCCCCGTCGCCGAAGCCACGCTCAAATTCGACATGCATGCAACGGACGGCGTGCGCAAGCTCAACGAATGGGGCGGTCATCCCTTGCCGATCACCGGCAGCGCGTGGCGCGACGGCACGCTCGCGCTACGTCTCGCGGGCGCGGAAGCTGCTGTTAAATCCGCGCGCAACACGCTCGGCGGCGAGGTGGTCGACGCCGTCGAAGCCGACCGTTTCTGGATCGGCATGCGCGAGCAGACCGATCCGTTCTTCGCGGTCATTCAGCCGCGTTCGGCGCTTTGGCGGCTCGCGTTGCCGTCCATTGCGGAGCCGCTGCATTTGCCGGGCGCGCAACTCATGGAATGGGGCGGTGCGCAGCGCTGGTGGATCACGGACACCGACCCGCAGACCGTGCGTATCAGCGCGAAGCAAGCCGGCGGGCACGCGACCATCTTCCGCGCCGGTTCCGCGTATGACCGCAATGCGGGCGTGTTCACGCCGTTGCCCGCGCCGCTGATGAAGATCCATCGCGGGCTGAAGGCGGCGTTCGATCCGGCGCGCGTGTTCAATCGCGCCCGGCTGTACCCCGATTTCTAGGCGCCTCGATGCAAACCAATCTCGCCGATTTCATCCGCGGCACGGCCGATGGCGACGAAGCCGACGCCATCCTGCGCAAATGCGTCCATTGCGGCTTTTGCACGGCGACTTGCCCGACCTATCAAATTCTCGGCGACGAACTCGACGGACCGCGCGGGCGCATCTATTTGATGAAGCAGATGTTCGAAGGCGCGCCGGTCACGCGCAGCACGCAACTGCATCTGGATCGCTGCCTTACCTGCCGCAATTGCGAGAGCACATGTCCGTCGGGCGTGCAGTACGGGCGGCTCGTGGAGATCGGCCGCAAGGTGGTCGAAGAGAAAGTCGAGCGCCCCATGCGCCAGCGTTTGCAGCGGCGCTTGCTGGCGAGCTTTCTGCCGAACAGCACGCTCTTCACGCCGGCGATGAAACTCGGCCAGCAGTTTCGCGGCATCCTGCCACGCAATCTGCGCGCGAAGATTCCCGTCCCGGAGAAGCCGCTCGCCGCGCCCACGCGCAAACACGAGCGCAAGATGCTGATGCTTTCCGGCTGCGTGCAACCGGCCATGATGCCCAACGTCAACACGGCGACCGCACGCGTATTCGACGCGCTCGGCATCGAGATCGTCACCGCGCCGGATGCGGGCTGCTGCGGCGCGATCCGCCTGCATCTCGGCTACAACGACGAAGCGCTCGACGACGTGCGCAACAATATCGACGCATGGTGGCCGTATGTGGAGAACGGCGTCGAGGCAATCGTGATGAACGCGTCGGGTTGCGGCGCGACGGTGAAGGAATACGCGCACCTTTTACGCGACGATCCGGTCTACGCGGACAAGGCGGCGCGCATCGTCGAGCTTACGCGCGACCTCGCCGAAATCCTGCCGATGTACGAGGAAGAACTCATCGCGCTGGCAAGACGCCGCAGCGTGCATACGGTCGCCTACCATCCGCCGTGTACCTTGCAGCACGGGCAGCAGATTCGCGGACGCGTCGAGCATCTGCTGACCGCGCTCGGGCTCGAAGTGCGTTTGCCCGCGGATAGCCATCTCTGCTGCGGATCGGCGGGCACGTATTCGGTGCTACAGCCAAAGCTCTCATACACGCTGCGTAATCAAAAGCTCGACCGGCTGGAAAAGACCGAGCCGCAGATGATCGTGTCGGCGAATGTCGGGTGTATCGCGCATCTGCAAAGCGGCACGTCCACGCCCGTCGCGCACTGGATTCAGTTGCTCGAGCATCTGCTTTACGGTTGAGCGCTTCGTATAATGGCTGGATTGCTTTTCAGGCGGCCAGCATGTCTATCGCTCAACATCTCGAAGAAGTCCGGCAGCGTATTGCGAAGGCTGCGGCGGACGCCTCGCGCGACGCCACGTCCGTGCAGCTTCTCGCCGTCTCCAAGACCTTTCCCGCCGAAGACGTGCGCGCCGCGTTCATTGCCGGCCAGCGCGCGTTCGGCGAAAACTACGTGCAGGAAGGCATCGCGAAGATTGCCACGCTCGCCGACTTACGCAGCGACATCGAGTGGCACTTCATCGGGCCGCTGCAATCGAACAAGACCAAGCTCGTCGCCGAGCAGTTCGACTGGGTGCATTCCATCGACCGGCTGAAGATTGCCGAGCGTCTGTCCGCGCAACGGCCCGAAGGCACGCCCGCGCTCAATGTCTGCGTGCAGGTCAACGTGAGCGGCGAGGCTTCGAAGAGCGGCGTGGAACCGGCAGAAGCCGCCGCGCTCGCGCATGCGGTCGCGGCGCTCCCCGCCCTGCGCTTGCGTGGCCTGATGGCCGTTCCCGAAGCCGCCGACACACTCGACGCGCAACGCGAGCCGCACGCGCGCCTTCGCGAACTCATGAACAAGCTTCGCGCAGACGGTCTCGATCTCGACACGCTTTCCATGGGCATGTCCGCCGACCTCGAAGCCGCCGTGCTCGAAGGCGCGACCATGGTGCGCATTGGCACCGCGATCTTCGGCGCGCGCGACTATTCGCATTGATTTCACTCTCGACTACTTCACCATGAAAATTGCATTCATCGGCGGTGGCAACATGGCTGCCGCGCTCATCGGCGGTCTGGTCAAGCGCGGCGTCGCGCCGGCGGATATCTATGCCGTCGATATCAACGACGAAGCGCGCGAACGCACCGCGAAGCAGTTCGGCATTGCGACGGGCGCGGCCATCGACGAGAAACTCGCGGCTTACGACGCGATCCTGCTGGCCGTGAAGCCGCAAGTGCTCAAGAGCGTGGCCGAATCGCTCGCGCCGCATCTGTCGAAGCAAACCATCATCAGCATCGCGGCGGGCATTCGCGCGACGGATCTGTCGCGCTGGCTGAACGGCTATACGCAGATCGTGCGGACCATGCCGAATACGCCCGCGCTGATCGGCATGGGCGTGACCGGACTCGCCGCGCTGCCGGGCGTGAGCGATGACGCGAAGGCGCTGGCATCGCAAGTTCTGGAAGCGGTGGGCTCCTCCGTCTGGTTCGACGACGAAGCGAAACTCGATGCCGTCACTGCTATTTCCGGCAGCGGTCCGGCCTACGTGTTCTACTTCAT
This sequence comes from Caballeronia sp. GAWG1-1, assembly GCF_023631465.1. NCBI lineage: Bacteria > Pseudomonadati > Pseudomonadota > Betaproteobacteria > Burkholderiales > Burkholderiaceae > Caballeronia > Caballeronia sp. GAWG1-1. The sequence goes on along the minus strand of NZ_JALQDB010000003.1, from coordinate 44,058 downwards.
CGAAGCGATGCAGGAAGCCGCGCGCGCACTCGGCCTTGACGAAGCCCAGGGCCGCGAACTCGCGGTGGCGACCTTCACCGGCGCGGCACAGCTTGCTGCACAATCGGGCGAAGCGGCGAGCGTGCTGCGCGAACGGGTGACATCGAAAGGCGGCACGACGGCGGCGGCGCTGGCATCGTTCGAGGCTGAAGGTGTGAAGGACGCCATCGTGCGTGGCGCGCTCGCGGCGCAGGCGCGCGCGAAGGAGATGGGTGACGAGTTGGGCGGCTTGTGAAAACGTGAATCGTGCGCGGTGCGCTGGCAACTCGCATGCGCACAAAAGGAACTGGCGGCACGGCAACACGTGCAGCTTGCGCGGTGCGCGGGCTTCGCACCCGCGCATTGAAGGATTCGCTCGCGCTCACCGCCGCCGCGCGAGCTCGCTCAACCGATATTGAGCACGCCATCGCGCTCGTTCAAATGAGCATGCAGCGGATCACCCTTGGCGATGGCAAGCACATTCGGTTCGACCGAATAAAACGTCTCGTAGCCAACGCCTCTCAGATAGTCGCGAATATCGTTCTCGCTGCCCTTGATCCATTCGACCAAAAGCGCAGGCTTGCATCGAAGCAAGGTCTCGCGCGCGCCTCTCAACACATCCATTTCCATGCCTTCGACGTCGATCTTCAGAAGATCGACGCGTTCGAGCTTCAGGGAATCGATACTGATCATCGGCACCGTCGTGCTTGCGGCGGCATCGTAAGAGATAGCCTGGCCGATGAACTCGGTGTGCTCACGCGGCCTGATCTCCAGACTGCCGAAGCTCGCCGAAGAGAAGTAATCCGGTTGAGGAATGCCGATCTCGCCCACGGACTCACCCAATGCAGCCAGCCTGGCCCGCGCATTGAGGCAGTTGTTGAGCGCGAGATTGCCGGCCAGCGCGTAGTAGATGATCTCCTGCGCCTCGAAACTCAGCACCCGTCCCCAGCCGTTCATGTGACGCGCCCATTCCACGGAATGCACGCCGATATTCGCGCCGCCGTCTATGGCGAATACGCCGTCACCGAAATAACGACGACGCAGCGCGAGAAGAGAGAGCACGAACTGCACTTCTTGCGGATCGAAGCTGGACTTGCTGAGGATCTGATGCCCGACGCCGTAGGTGTAGTTCGATACGGCGTTCTGCACGGCGTTGAAGTCGTTGCGATTGACGATCAGCGTGCCATGGTTTGACGCGGCCAGAATGAAGGCGATGGGGCGCTCGATGTGACTCATGCGGTTTTAAGCGTGTAAGTAAATCCGCAAGAGTCTAGCCATTGGACGGCTTCGCGCAATCAGTCGATGGCCCGAAAACTGTCATAAAGATGCGTCGGCAAGATCAACGGCGCATCAAGCCAGCGCGTAATGCAGCGCAATTCCCACGAACAACATGCCGCCGAGCCAGTTGTTATGTTTGAACGCAGCGAAACATCCCATGCGGTCGCGCTCGCGAATCAGCGCGTAGTGATAGACGGAGCATGCCGCGGCGGCAAGCCAGCCGAGCCAGTACGCCCAGCCAAAGCCAAGCGCCACGCCTATGCCCACATAGATGGCGAGCGTCACGGCATAGCAAAGCATGACGGCGAACACGTCGTATCGCCCGAAAGTGAGCGCCGATGTACGGATGCCTATCTTGATGTCGTCGTCGCGATCGACCATGGCGTATTCGGTGTCGTAGGCCACCGACCAGAACACGTTGGCCGCGAGCATGATCCACGCGAGCGCGGGCACGTGATTCTGCACGGCGGCAAACGCCATGGGAATGCCGAAGCCGAACGCAATGCCGAGATACGCCTGCGGTATGGCGAAGAATCGCTTGGTGAAGGGATAGCTGCCCGCGACGAACAGCGCGAACACCGACAGCTCTTTCGTGAGTGTGTTGAGCGGCAGTATCAGCAAAAACGCAAGGAGCGATAAAGCCGCCGCGAGCGCCACCGCTTCCCATGCCTTGATCTTGCCCGACGTGATCGGACGCTCGGCCGTACGCTTCACGTAGCGGTCGAAATCGCGGTCGGCGTAGTCGTTGATGGCGCAGCCCGCCGAGCGCATGAGAATGGTGCCGATCACGAAGATGACGAGCAGCATTGGCGAAGGATGCCCGTTGGACGCGATCCACAATGCGTTGAGCGTCGGCCACAACAGCAGCAGGCTGCCGATCGGTTTATCCAGGCGCACGAGGCGCATATACAGCGGAAGGCGGGCGAGCATGGCGAGGCAGCGAAAGTTCGATGGCCTATTTTAGACCAGCGTGCTGGCGCAAGCCCGCGCATTGCGCCCACAAAAAAACCCCGCGCACGGGGTTTTCATCGAAGCGTTTGAAGCTTTCCAAGCGTTTGAAGCCGAGACGTCAGGCCAGCATGGCGCGCAACATCCACGCGGTCTTCTCATGCGTCTGCATGCGCTGCGTGAGCAAGTCGGCGGTCGGCTCGTCGTTGGCGGCGTCCGTCGCGGGGAAGATTTCGCGCGCCGTGCGCACCACCGCTTCCTGACCCTGTACCAACTGGCGAATCATCTCTTCGGCCGAGGGCACGCCATCCGCTTCCGGAATGGTCGACAGCCGCGCGAAGTCTTTGTAGCTGCCCGGTGCATGCACGCCCAGCGCGCGAATACGTTCGGCGATGGCATCCACGGCGAGTGCAAGTTCGTTGTACTGCGTCTCGAACATCAGATGGAGCGTGTTGAACATCGGCCCCGTGACGTTCCAGTGAAAATTATGCGTCTTCAGGTACAGCGTGTACGTGTCGGCCAGCAGACGGGACAGCCCGTCGGCGATCTTCTTGCGATCCTCGTCGTTGATGCCGATGTTGACGGGAGGTGCAGCGTCTTTGTTCGCCATATTGACTCCGTGAAAGTGTGATTCGAACGTTGAGTGCGCCTATTGCTCAAGCGAGGCGCGAAGCTACAGACCGTCCGCTAGTTTATCGTAGAAACAAGGTCACTTTTTTATATGGCGCGGCTTTGCATGCGTGGAAGACAGGCCGCCGCGTGGTGCTGACAGAGCGGCCTGTCTTCGTGTCGATAGACGTCCTGCCTCAGGCAAAAACGCCCGCGCCCGCGCCATGCAATGCACTGGCAACGACGAGCCCGTAACCCATCGCGACGGCGCCAAACGCAAGCGTAACGCGCACTTTGCGACTAGTGGCTTCGATATGTTTCATGGCCTGCTCGATGGTGTTGAATGCCTGATTCATGGTCGTTTCTCCCTGGCCGATCACGCGGCCGCGGTATCTTCCTCGTCCTGCTTCACGGTTACTTTCTGTCCGAGCTTGATAAGAGCATCTATCACGCCTGCCGCATAAGCCGGGTTCGCGCGGCGGAAGTGTTCGATCTGACGCGCGACGATCTCATCCGGTACGCCGAAGATATGCCGCGCGATATTGCCGAAGAACCGCTCGCGCTGCGCTTCGTCGAAGAGACGGAAAAGCGCGCCTGCCTGGCTGTAGTAGTCGTCGTCCTCACGGTGATCGAAGCGATACACCGTCCCCGCCGCGAGCGGCGGCTCGTTCACGCTCGCGTCCTGCGCGAATTCGCCAAAGCGGTTCGGCTCGTAATTGACGCGCGATCCGAGATTGCCGTCGACGCGCATTCCGCCATCGCGATGAAATGCATTCGCCACCGGCACGCGCGGCGCATTCACCGGAATCTGATGATGATTGATGCCGAGCCGATAGCGCTGCGTGTCGCCATAAGAGAAGAGACGCCCTTGCAGCAAGCGGTCCGGCGAGAAGCCGATGCCCGGCACCACGTTGGCGGGCGTGAACGCGGCCTGCTCGACTTCCGCGAAATAGTTCTGCGCATTGCGGTTCAATTCGATCACACCGACATCGATCAGCGGATGGTCCTTGTGCGGCCACACCTTGGTGACATCGAACGGATTGATGCAATAGCGCGCCGCTTCCTCCTCGCTCATCACCTGAATGCGGAAATTCCAGCGCGGAAACTCGCCACGATCGATGTTGTCGACCAGATCGCGCTGCGCGCTTTCCCGATCGTTCGCGATCACGGCGCCGGCTTCGGCATCCGTGTAGTTTTCGAGCGGCTGCTGCGACTTGAAATGGAACTTCACGTAGAAGCGCTCGTTATCGGCGTTGACGAACGAGAACGTGTGCGAGCCGAAGCCATGCATCTGCCGATAATTCTTCGGAATACCGCGATCGCTCATGAGAATCGTCACCTGATGCAGCGATTCCGGATGACGCGACCAGAAATCCCAAGCGGCGACATTGCTGCGCATGTTCGTGTATGGGTCGCGCTTCTGCGTGTGGATGAAGTCGGGAAATTTCAGCGGATCGCGGATGAAGAACACCGGCGTGTTGTTGCCGACCACGTCCCAGTTGCCTTCCTCGGTGTAGAACTTGATGGAGAAGCCGCGCACGTCGCGTTCGGCATCGGCGGCGCCGCGTTCGCCTGCCACCGTCGAGAAGCGCATGAAAATCGGCGTTTCCTTGCCGATCTCCGAGAAAATCTTGGCTTTCGTATAGCGCGAGATGTCGTGCGTGACGCGGAACGTACCGAAGGCGCCCGAACCCTTTGCATGCACGCGGCGCTCGGGAATCACTTCGCGGTCGAAATGCGCGAGTTTTTCGATCAGCCAAAAATCCTGCAAGGTCACGGGACCGCGCGGACCGGCGGTTTGCGAATTCTGATTGTCGCCGACGGGTGCGCCAGCGGCAGTCGTGAGGCGTTCGTTGGTCATCGTGATACTCCTGTTTTTGCGTTGGCTTGAGATGAGTGATGCGAGACGGTTCGCCGAGATTCAGGCGACGCGCGCGAAGTCCGCTAGAACGCGCACGGCGACGTGGCGCAGTTCGTTCCATGATTTGGCGATGGCGGCGTGGCGGTGCATGACGTTCCTCCGTGGGCTTGGCCGGAGTGGCCAAGCGCTGTCGATAGAGCAATCTTATAGAAAACTATCGAAAACAAAAATTTGATTGAATTTATCTATTCGATAGCTGGGGCGCCACCCAGATGAAAAAGCCGTGACTTCGATGAAGGCACGGCTTTGCGATGACACGTCAAACTTACGGCGGACTCAGTTCACCGCCACCGGTATGTCCAGCTTTCTCACGCCAGGCAAATCGCAGGCAGCGATCGCATCGCTGATCGCGTCGATGGCAGGCACGCGCGTGAAGCTCTTGCGCCACGCCAGCACGACACGCCGGTCCGGGACGGGGTCATCGAACGCGACGTAACTGAGCAGGCCGGAATCGATGCCCGCCGCGTGCGGCTTCACTTCATGCACCGACATACGCGGCAGAACCGTGATGCCGACGCCGCTTGCCACCATATGCCGGATGGTTTCCAGCGACGAGCCTTCGAAGGTCTTCTGAATGCCGTCCGCGTTCTGCGAGAAGCGCATCAGCTCCGGACACACGCCGAGAACGTGATCGCGGAAGCAATGGCCGCTGCCGAGCAGCAGCATGGTTTCCTGCTTCAAATCGTCCGGATCGATCTTCGCGCGGTTTTCCCACGCATGACCCGAAGGCATGGCGACGACGAACGGCTCGTCGTACAGCGCGCGCACCATGAGGCCCGTCTCGGGAAACGGCAGCGCCATGATCGCCACATCAATCTCACCCTGCTTCAGCAGTTCGATCAGCTTGAGCGTGTAGTTTTCCTGGAGCATTAGCGGCATCTGCGGCACCGCCTTGATCATCTGCTTGACGAGCGTCGGCAGCAGATACGGCCCGATCGTATAAATGACGCCCAACCGCAGCGGCCCGACAAGCGGGTCTTTGCCCTGTTTGGCGATCTCCTTGATGGCGAGCGTCTGTTCGAGCACGCGCTGCGCCTGCGTGACGATCTGCTCGCCAATGGGCGTCACGCTGACTTCGCTCGTGCCGCGCTCGAAGATCTGCACGTTGAGTTCGTCTTCGAGCTTCTTGATTGCCACCGACAGCGTCGGCTGGCTGACGAAGCACGCTTCGGCGGCGCGGCCAAAGTGCCGCTCGCGCGCAACCGCGACGATGTACTTCAGTTCAGTGAGCGTCATTGGAGGCCAATGGAATACATTGATTCGATAGGTTTATCTTATACACCCGCCAAGCGCAATTCGACAACTCTCGCGGCTATTGCAAACGCGGCTGTGTATTTAGCAAATAGGGACCGACGACACCCGCTCAAGTTCACCCATCACGCTTTTAAATACTGTTCGCGCACGCCCAGCCAGCGGGTGAGATGGCGCGTAACGGCGTCCGGGAACGCTTCGAGCATGCGATCCGCGGCCGCGCGCGCGGGTTCGATCAGCCAGCCGTCGTTTTCGAGGCTGGCAAAACGCAGCATCGCCTCACCGGACTGGCGCGCGCCGAGAAACTCGCCGGGACCGCGAATTTCAAGATCGCGGCGGGCGATCTCGAAGCCATCGGTCGTTTCGCGCATCGTTTGCAACCGGGAGCGGGCGGTTTGCGAAAGCGGATTCGCGTACATCAGCACGCACACGGAAGCGGCGCTGCCGCGCCCCACGCGTCCACGCAACTGATGCAGCTGCGCGAGCCCGAAACGCTCCGCATGCTCGATCACCATCAGCGATGCATTCGGCACGTCCACGCCCACTTCGATCACCGTCGTCGCAACCAGCAATTGCACTTCGTTGCGCGAGAAGGCGTCCATGACCGCCGCCTTTTCAGCGGGCGCAAGCCGACCGTGAACCAGCCCGACGCGCAGTTCGGGCAGCGCCGCGACGAGCGTTTCGTAAGTTTCGACGGCGGTTTGCAACTGCAGCGTCTCGCTTTCCTCGATCAGCGGACACACCCAATAAACTTGCCGACCAGTCAGCGCCGCCTCGCGCACGCGGCCGATGATCTCGTCGCGGCGGCTGTCGGAGACGATTCTCGTGAGAATCGGCGTACGGCCAGGCGGCAGTTCGTCGATGGTCGAGACATCGAGATCGGCGTAATAGGTCATGGCGAGCGTTCGGGGAATCGGCGTCGCGGACATCATCAGCTGATGCGGCTGGAAGTCCTTCGCTCCGTTCGATGCTTTCTGCGCCTTCGCTCGCAGCGCAAGCCGCTGCGCGACACCGAAGCGATGCTGCTCATCCACGATCACGAGGCCCAAGCGCGCGAACTCGACTGAGTCCTGAATGATCGCGTGCGTGCCGATGACGAGGTGCGCGGTGCCGAGCGCGGCGGCCTCGCTTGCGCTGCGTTTGTCCCGGGCTTTGAGACTGCCGGCGAGCCACGCGACCGACACGCCAAGCGGTTCGAGCCAGCCGCGCAGCTTGCGCGCGTGCTGTTCCGCGAGAATTTCGGTCGGCGCCATGAGCGCGGCCTGATAACCGGCGTCGATGGCCTGCGCCGCCGCGAGCGCCGCGACGATGGTCTTGCCGCTGCCGACATCGCCTTGCAAAAGACGTTGCATCGGATGCGCGAGCGTCAGTTCGTGCGCGATTTCCGCGCTGACGCGCTGCTGCGCGCCGGTCAGCGAAAACGGCAGCGCTTTCAGGAGACGCACGACGAGCGAGGCGGAATCGCCGGCGGCGCGGCGCGGCATGGCGGGCGCGGCGCGAGTGCGGCGCTCGGCGTGCGCGCGCTTGAGCGACAACTGCTGCGCGAGCAGTTCCTCGAACTTGATGCGCGTCCACGCCGGATGCGTGCCGTCGATGAGCGCGGTTTCGTCGGAATCCGCGCGCGGATGATGCAGTGTGCGCACCGCGTCGAGCAGGCCGGGCACGTTGAGCGGGGCGAGATGCGCGCGCGCGATCGGCTCGGGCAGCAACTCCGGCAGAAACACGCGAGAGAGCGCGCTGTCGATCGCCTTGCGCAGATACGCCTGCGAGACGCCCGCGGTCGCCGGATAGACGGGCGTGAGCGCTTGCGGCAGCGGCGTGTCGTCATCGACGGGGCGCACGACCGGGTGCACCATCTCCAGGCCGAAAAAGCCGCCGCGCACGTCGCCGCGCACGCGCAGGCGCACGCCGACGGACATCTGCTTGACTTGCGAACCGTAGAAGTTGAGAAAGCGCAGCGTCAGGTCGTCGCCGGCATCGTCGCGAATTTTCACGAGCAATTGCCGCTTCGGCCGATACGCGATCTCGTTATCGAACACGACGCCTTCCGTCTGCGCGGTGTTGCCGGGAATGAGTTCGGCGATTGGCGTGAGCGACGTTTCGTCTTCATAGCGCATCGGCAGATGCAAGACGAGGTCGATGTCGGTCTTCAAGCCGAGCTTGGCGAGCTTGTCGGCGGGTTTGACGAGCTTGGGCGCGGTTTTGCCGGCGCTGGTCGGACCCGCGTTCCCAGTTTTCGCGGCCGACGCGGGTTGGGCGGCGCGAGTGGAGTGCGCGTCCGCCTCGCTCGGCTCCTCGAAGGTTTCGGCGGTGCTGTCGAAACCCGCGTCTTGAGCCTTCGCCGCCGAAGCAGTCGGCTGCGAATCACCGTCGTCGAGCGCGGACGCCCGCACCTCGCCTTCCGGCTGGATCGTGCCCGCCATGACCGGCTTCGGCGCTTTCTTCCGCGTGCGCGCGGCCTTCCCTTCGACACGCGCGCCGCTGTCTTCGGCGCTTGGAAACGCTTCGTCGGGAGAAGTCACGCGGCGGTCGGACAAGGGCATCTGCTCTCTTCGCAAGTACAATATGGGGTTTTGGTCGGCGCGCCTGTGCCGCCCTCAAGCAACGTCGGGCAACTATCAAACGCCATGTTCACGCTTTCCGATTTCGATTTTAATCTGCCGCCCGAGCTGATCGCGCAGAGTGCGCTCACCGAGCGCAGCGCGAGCCGTCTGCTCGAAGTGGACAATCACGTTTCGCCGGCCACGCTCATCGACCGGCGTTTCTCCGATCTGCCGAACCGGCTCGACGCCGGCGACCTGCTCGTCTTCAACGATACCAAAGTACTCAAGGCACGCTTCCTCGGCCAGAAGGCCAGTGGCGGACGCGTCGAAGTGCTGGTAGAGCGTCTGACGGGCGCAACCACCGCGCTTGCGCAGATTCGCGCGAGCAAGAGTCCCGGGCCGGGCACGACCATTCGCCTCGCCGATGCATTCGATGTCACCGTCGGCGAGCGCGTCGAACCGTTCTATACGCTGCATTTTCCGGCCGAATGCCTGACGCTCATCGAGCAATACGGGCGCTTGCCGCTTCCGCCGTATATCGAGCACGACCCCGACGCCTACGACGAAACGCGTTATCAGACCGTCTACGCAGCGAATCCCGGCGCGGTAGCGGCGCCGACGGCAGGCCTCCATTTCGACGATGCCCTCTTCGCCCGACTCGACGCGCGTGGAGTCGAACGCGCCACGCTCACGCTGCACGTCGGCGCGGGCACGTTTCAGCCGGTACGCGTGGACAATATCGCCGAGCACAAGATGCACAGCGAGTGGTACGAGTTGCCGCAGTCGCTCGTCGATAAAATCGCGGCGGTGAAGGCGCGCGGCAATCGCGTGATCGCCGTGGGCACGACGTCCATGCGCGCGCTGGAAGCCGCCGCCCGCGACGCCGCCGAAGCCGGCCGCCCGCTCGCCGCAACGAGCGCCGAGACAGATATCTTCATCACGCCGGGTTACACCTTCCGCGTGGTCGACCGGCTCGTCACCAATTTCCATTTGCCGAAGTCGACGCTCCTGATGCTCGTGTCCGCCTTCGCCGGCATGGACGCGATCCGCGCGGCTTACCAGCACGCCATCGACGAGAAATACCGCTTCTTCAGTTATGGCGATGCCATGCTTTTGACTCGCCATTCCCAAACTTAACCATCTACGCGCCGGACGTATCGACCGAAGCTGACGGCTTGACTTCCATGGCCAGCGACAGCGCTTACCATGGCGACAATCTCTGCGCTCCCCGGCGGCCCAGGAACCACAATGACCGAGAATCACACTCCGCCCGACAACGGCCTCAAGTTCGAACTGCTCGCCACCGACGGACAGGCGCGTCGCGGCCGTCTGACGCTGAATCACGGCGTCGTCGAAACGCCGATCTTCATGCCGGTCGGTACCTACGGCACCGTCAAGGCAATCCAGCCGCGCGAACTCGAAGAGATTCGCGCGCAGATCATCCTCGGCAACACGTTTCATCTTTGGCTGCGTCCGGGTCTCGAGACCATCGGCGCGCATGGCGGGCTGCACAGGTTCATGGGATGGAACCGTCCCATTCTCACGGACTCGGGCGGCTTTCAGGTGTTTTCGCTGGGCGAACTGCGCAAGATCACGGAAGAAGGCGTGACGTTCGCTTCGCCGATCAATGGCGACAAACTCTTTCTCTCGCCCGAAGTGTCGATGCAGATCCAGAAGGTGCTGAATTCAGACATCGTCATGCAGTTCGACGAGTGCACGCCTTACGCCACGAACGGCGTACCGACGACGCACCAGGAAGCCGCCGACTCCATGCGCATGTCCATGCGCTGGGCGAAGCGTTCCATCGACGAGTTCAACGGGCTCGGCAATCCGAACGCGCTGTTCGGCATCGTGCAGGGCGGCATGTTCGAGGACTTGCGCGACGAGTCGCTCGCGGGCCTCTCGGAAATCGGCTTCCATGGGCTCGCCATAGGCGGCCTTTCGGTCGGCGAGCCGAAGGAGGACATGATGCGGGTGCTCGATCACATCGGCCCGAAGCTACCCGCCGACAAGCCGCATTATTTGATGGGCGTCGGCACGCCGGAAGATCTGGTCGCGGGCGTGGCCGCAGGCGTCGACATGTTCGATTGCGTGATGCCCACGCGCAACGCGCGCAACGGCTGGCTCTTCACGCGCTTCGGCGACCTCAAGATCAAGAACGCGACGCACAAGAACTCGCAAAAGCCGCTCGACGAAAGCTGCGGTTGTTATACGTGCCGCAATTTCACGCGCGCTTATCTGCACCATCTGCATCGCGTCGGGGAAATTCTGGGCGCGCAACTGAACACCATTCACAACTTGCATTACTACCTGGAACTTATCGGCGAAGTGCGCCAATCGATCGAAACGCACACGTTCGAGGCATTTCGCAAGACGTTCGCGGAGAATCGTGCGCGCGGCGTCGACTAAGGCGGGACGGATATCGCCTGGACAAGCATTACAATCGCCTTTCCGTCGCTCGCAACGGACTCTCGAAAGTCTCGGTAACGGCTTGATGCCAAAGCGCATTCCAGCCATTTGAGGGGCGCGGCGAGTGGTAGAATATCGGGCTAATTTCTGGCCCAGGTTTTCAAACGCATTTGCGAACGTCATTTCGAACGCAATTCTGAACGTATTAACGGAGAGACCAACGTGTCGTTCATTTCCAATGCCTTTGCACAAGGCACCGCCAGCAGCGCGGAATCGAGCCTGATGAGCTTCCTGCCGCTGATCCTGATGTTCGCCGTGTTGTACTTCATCATGATCCGTCCGCAGATGAAGCGTCAGAAAGAACATCGCAACATGCTGTCGGCCATGGCCAAGGGCGATGAAGTCGTCACGAACGGCGGCATCGTCGGCAAGGTCACGAAGGTGTCGGAAGCTTACGTCGGCGTGGAAATCGCCGAAGGCACGGAAATCACCGTGCAGAAGGCTGCCGTCACGACCATTCTCCCGAAGGGCACCATCAAAGCGCTGTAAGGCCACGTTCCTTCGCGTCCGGCGCGGCCTCGCCACCGAGCCACCGGGTCTTCCCATGCGGTTCGCAGCGCATGACGCCGGACGCCCCCTCCCCCGCAGCCAACTTTCCGTTCGGCCATCCCCATGAATCGTTATCCCCTCTGGAAGTATGTCGTGATGCTGGTGGCGCTCGTCATCGGTCTCGTCTACACGCTTCCCAATTTCTTCGGCGAAGCGCCTGCCGTGCAGGTATCGAGCGGCAAGGCAACCGTGAAGCTCGACTCCGCCACGCTTTCGACTGTCGAGAGCGCGCTCGCCGCGGCAAAGATCCAATCCGACGAAGTCACGTTCGACAACTCGTCGGCGAGTGCGAACATTCGCGTGCGTCTGAAAGACACGGACACGCAATTGCATGCGAAAGACATCATCACGAAGGCGCTGAACAGCGACCCGACCGACCCGCAGTACATCGTCGCGCTGAACCTGCAGAGCGCATCGCCGCGCTGGCTCTCCGCGCTGCATGCATTGCCGATGTACCTCGGTCTCGACTTGCGCGGCGGCGTGCACTTCCTGCTGCAAGTGGACATGGCCGGCGCGCTCAACAAGAAGCTCGATTCCGACGCCGCCGACGCGCGCACTTACCTGCGCGACCGCAATATCCGCGATGGCGGCGTGAATCGCGTGGGGCAATCGGTGGTGGTGAATTTCGCCGATGCGGCCGCGGCCGACAACGCGCGCACGTTGCTCACGACGGGCGTCGCCGAATTGCAATGGACCACGCGTCAGGGCGGCGACGGCTATCAGGTGGTCGGCACCTTCACGCCGGGCACGCAGCGCACGGTGGAAGACGGCGCGCTCAAGCAAAACATCACGACGCTGCATAACCGCGTCAACGAACTCGGCGTGGCCGAGCCCGTGATTCAGCAGCAGGGTTCGGACCGGATCGTCGTCGAGCTGCCGGGCGTGCAGGACACGGCGAAGGCAAAGGACATCATCGGCCGCACGGCGACGCTCGAAGCACGTCTCGCCGATCCCGTGAACACCTACGGAAACGCAACTGACCCGGTGCCGCCGGGCGACGAAGCGTTCAAGCAGGGCGACCGCACCGTGTTCCTGCGCAAGCAGATCATCTTCACGGGCGACCGCATCATCGACGCGTCCACGGGCTTCGACGATCATCAGCGTCCGTCCGTGAATCTTCGCCTCGACTCGGCCGGCGGCCGCGCGGTGTCGAGCGTGTCGCGCGACAACATCGGCAAGCCGATGGCCATGGTTCTGTTCGAAAAGGGCAAGGGCGAAGTGCTGACGGTCGCGACCATTCAGTCCGAACTCGGCGACCGCTTCCAGATCACCGGCCAGCCGACGCCGCAAGCCGCCACGGATCTCGCGCTGCTCTTGCGCGCCGGTTCGCTCGCAGCGCCAATGGACATCATCGAGGAACGCACGGTCGGGCCGAGCCTTGGCGCCGACAACATCAAGAAGGGCTTCGATTCGGTGCAGTACGGTTTCGCCGCGATCGCCATCTTCATGATCGTGTACTACATGCTGTTCGGCCTGATCTCCATGTTGTCGCTGTCGGTCAACCTGCTGCTGCTCGTCGCGATCCTCTCCATGCTGCAGGCCACGCTGACCTTGCCGGGTATCGCGGCTATTGCGCTTGCGCTCGGCATGGCGATCGACGCGAACGTGCTGATCAACGAACGTATCCGCGAAGAACTGCGTAACGGCGCGCCGCCGCAAACGGCGATACAGGAAGGTTTCAAACACGCCTGGGCGACCATTCTCGACTCGAATGTCACCACGCTGATCGCCGGTCTCGCGCTGCTCGCGTTCGGCTCGGGTCCGGTACGCGGCTTCGCGGTCGTGCACTGTATCGGCATTCTGACCTCGATGTTCTCGGCGGTGTTCTTCTCGCGCGGCCTCGTGAACCTGTGGTACGGCGGCAAGAAGAAGCTGAAGTCGCTGGCTATCGGTCAGGTGTGGCGCCCGGAAGGCGGCAACACCGAAGCTGCGGCGGCCGCGTATCTCGCCGCCCAACGCGGTGACGATTCGCCCGTCGACGAAATCATCAAGACGGCGAAAGGCAAGACCAAGACGGCTGTTCCCGTCGCGGCGCCGCGTGCTCAGGTTCAGACGCCTGCGCGCGGTGGCAAGCCGAGCGTGCGCCGCCGTTCTGGTCCTGGCATCGATGAGGAAAAACCGGGTTCGCCCCGCTGATTGACTGAACCCCGGAGAAACGAAACATGGAATTCTTCCGCATTCGCCGCGACTTGCCGTTGATGCAGCGCGCGTTGATCTTCAACGCGATCTCGCTCATCACGTTCCTCGCGGCCGTTTTTTTCCTCGTGCATCGAGGCCTGCATCTGTCGGTGGAGTTCACGGGCGGAACGGTCATCGAGGTGCAGTATCCGCAAGCCGTGCCGCTCGAACCCGTGCGCGGCACCATGGCCAGGCTCGGTTACGCCGATGCGCAGGTGCAGAACTTCGGCACATCGCGCGACGTGCTCATCCGTTTGCCGATCAAGCAAGGCCTCACGTCGGCGCAGCAGAGCGATCAGGTGATCACTGCGCTCAAGGTCAACGACCCGCAAGTCACGCTGCAACGTGTCGAGTTCGTCGGGCCGCAGGTGGGCAAGGAACTCGTGACCAACGGGCTGTTGGCGCTGGCTTGCGTGGTGATCGGCATCGTGATCTATCTGTCGTTCCGCTTCGAGTGGAAGTATGCGGTGGCGGGCGTTATCGCCAACTTGCACGACGTGGTGATCATTCTCGGCTTCTTCGCTTACTTCCAGTGGGAGTTCTCGCTGTCCGTGCTGGCGGCGATTCTCGCGGTGCTCGGCTATTCGGTGAACGAGTCGGTGGTTATCTTCGACCGGATTCGTGAAACCTTCCGCAAGCAGCGCAAGATGACGGTGATCGAGGTTATCAACCACGCGATCACGAGCACGATGTCGCGAACCATCATCACTCACGGCTGTACGGAAATGATGGTGCTCTCGATGTTCTTCTTCGGCGGTCCGACGCTGCATTACTTCGCGCTGGCGCTGACGGTGGGTATTCTGTTCGGTATCTACTCGTCGGTGTTCGTGGCTGCCGCGCTCGCGATGTGGCTGGGCGTGAAGCGTGAAGATCTCGTCAAGGACAAGAAGGACAGGTTCGATCCGAACGATCCGAACGCGGGCGCTCAGGTTTAAGGCGCGTCGTAACGATGGACAAGTAAAGGGCCGGTCTTCGAAAGGAGACCGGCCCTTCGCATTTGGCGCGGGCGCAAAAAAACCGCCTCACGTACAGCACGCGAGGCGGTTTCATCCCACACTCGATGAGACTTACTGCTTCACGCCTTCGGCCTGGATATGAAGCGTCGTCTTCAGGCTGAAGCCGTACGACTTGCCGTAGTCCATGCCGAAGTCGCCGCGATCGAACGTCGCCGACGCTTCCGTGCCGCACACTTCCTTCTTCATCATCGGATTGACGAAGCACTTGAAGGTGTCGAGCTTCAAGTTGAGCGGCTTGGTCACGCCGTGCATGGTCAGCGTGCCGATGACTTCAACCGGCGTGTCGCCGTTGAAGCGGATCGACGTGCCCTTGTACACCGCGGTCGGGTACTTGGCGACATCGAAGAATTCGGCTTTTTGCAGATGCTCGTCGAGCTTCGCGTTGCCGGTGTTGATCGATGCAATGTCGATCGTCACTTCAGCCGTGCCGGTCTTCGCCGCGCGATCGAGCACGACGGTGCCGCTGCTCTTGTTGAACTTGCCGCGCCACGTGGACACGCCGCCGAAGTGATCGGATTCGAAGCTCGGATACGTGTGGTTGGGATCGAGCTGGTAGGTATCAGCGGCCATTGCGCTGAACGAGAGGCTGGCTGCAAGCGCGCCTGCGGCGAAAACGGAAAGTTTGTTCAAGTGCTTCTCCTGGTTGAATCGTTGCGATGCAATGAGTTGGCTTTAATTTGCTTGAGTCGGCCGCTTACTTCTTCGCGGCGACGATATGAAACTTGATGACGACATCGTCGGCGACCACCGACGTGTCTTTCCATTCACCCGTTCCAATGTCGAACTGGTTGCGCTTGATCGGCAGCGAGCCGTCGAACGTTTCCGTTGCGCCCTGCTGCGTGATGGTCACGGGCGCCGTGACCGTCTGCGACTTGCCCTTGATGGTGATTTTGCCCGTCACCTTGTATTGATTGCCGCCCGCCGGCGCAATGGCGCTCGAAACGAACGTGGCGGTCGGATAGGTCGCGGCATCGAACCATTCCTTGCCGCGCACCTGCTTGTTGTAGTCGTCGTCGCCGAGATCGTAGCTGCCGGTATCGATCGTGATATTCGCGCTGCCGGCGGCGGGCTTGGCCGGATCGAACGAAATCTGCGCCGTGAACTTGTTGAACTTGCCGTCCGTGGGCACGTTCATCTGCTTCGATGTCGCGGTCACGCTGCTCTTGCTCACGTCCACTTGCGCATGTGCGCCGATGGCGAGCGCAAGCGAGCTTGCCGATACGGCGGCCAGCATCCAACGATTGAGTTTCACTTTCATGTGTACCTTTTCCTGATCGGGTCCGACGAACATCCGGTATTGGAAATCAAAAGAATGCTGGAACAAACAGCAGGCGGGAAACGCCTTGCCAACGCACAGGAAACAATCGCATCGGCGGCTTAGCGCAGAAACGGAAGCATGCGGCCGAGCAAGCCATCGCGATCGACGAAATGATGCTTGAGTGCCGCGAGCACGTGCATCACGACGAAGAAGAGCAACGTGTAGTTCAGCGCAATATGCACGATTCTCAGCGTCGCCTTCAAAGCCTTGTCCGGCCCGATGATGGTTGGCAACGGCAACACGCCGAGATAAACCACCTGCAAGCCGGCCGCGGAACTATAAAGATAACCCGATGCGGGAATCACCAGCATGAGTGCGTAAAGGAGGAAATGCGTGAGATGCGCCGCGCCCTTCTGCCAGCCCGGCATGTCGACGGGCATCGGCGGCGCGCGATGCGTGGCGCGCCACACGAGCCGCAGAACGGCAAGCGCAAACACGGTCACGCCAATCCACTTGTGCCACGAAAAGTACTTGAGCTTGGTCGGCGTGAAACCCGGTATGTCCGTCATGATCCAGCCGAGATAAAAGCCGCATACGATCAGCAACGCAATCAGCCAGTGCAGGCCGATTGCCGTGGCGCTGTATCGTCCGGTCGACTGAGCCGACGCGATGCGAACGCTGCTTTCCATATTGCTTCACCCTGATATTCATCGTTATGCGGCTGGCCGTCCGGAACGACGGGTCTTCAAGGCCGCAATCCTACATCAACAATACGGAATTGCCAGCGCGTGCGAGGTGTCTGCCCAATAGCCGCAAAGCCCCGCCGCCATTGACGCTGCGCGCTCTTTTGCTGCTACGTCGCACTGTTGCAACGAACTATTCCGCCCATGCAACGGTCGATTGATTCATTCGGCTTCAGTCGCCCGCGCGCCCTGTAAGACGCCTATTACACGCCCGACCGACGCCCGACCGACGCCCAATGAGGAATAACGATGGAGCATGCGCCAATATTCCCGCGCTCGTTTCACCGCGTCCACCACCTGTCCGCGCCGCCAGATAAGCGTCAGTCCCGCGACGTTTGTTACCATGCTGCTTCCGATCGCGCTGGCTCGTAATTTGCTGTGCTCGCTCCGAGCCGATCTTCGCGGCGCCAGATCAACCCGCATCAGAAGGCTCGGCTTCAGACCATGAACGAGAACGAACCGGATGAACTCATTGCGTGCCACGAATGTGACGCGCTTTTCAAGAAGCGCGCGTTGCCCCGGCATACGTCGGCGCGCTGTCCGCGTTGCGGTGCGCTGCTCTATCGCAGTATCGCGGGCAATCTCGATCGCATCAGCGCCATGACGCTCGCCGCGCTGATCACCTTCGTGATCGCGCAGGCGTTTCCCATCGTCGAACTGGACGCCAACGGCATCACTTCGCAGACCACGCTGATCGGCGCAATCGTTTCCTTGTGGAACGAGCAGATGGAGATCATCGCGGTGCTGGTGTTCTTCGCCACCATCTTCGCGCCGCTCGCCGAACTGCTCGCGCTGCTCTACGTGCTCGTGCCACTGCGCGCGGGTTACGTGCCGCCGGGCTTCAATGCCACGTTACGCACCATTCAGTTCGTGCGTCCGTGGGGAATGATCGAGGTGTTCATGCTCGGCGTGCTCGTCACGCTCGTGAAGATGGTGAGTCTCGCGCGCGTGATTCCCGAAGCCGCGCTGTTCGCTTTCGGCGCGCTGACGCTGATGGTCGCCGTGGTCGTGAGCTTCGATCCGCAGCGGCTGTGGGATATCGCCGAAAAGCTGCCCAAGCGCGCGGAACGCAGACAACGCATCGCACCGACGGTGAGGCAGAAATCATGAATCCGGATCAAACCAGCGCGGCCGTCGATGAACCCGAAGCGCCGCCGCCTACGCTCTACACCACGGCATCGCGCCAGAACGTCGTGGCGTGCCACGCATGCGGTCTGGTGCAGCCGCTCGCGCATACCATCGAAAGACAGCGCTGCACGCGCTGCGACGCGGTCGTGCACCGGCGGCACCCGGATGCCATCGCGCGCACGTGGGCACTTCTTATCAGCGCGGCGATTTTGTACATTCCGGCGAACCTGTTTCCGGTCATGCACACGTCGTCCATTCTCGGCTCCGAGGACGACACCATCATGTCGGGCGTCGCGCTCTTCTGGAACGATGGCGACTATCCGCTCGCGGCAATCATCTTCATCGCCAGCATTCTCGTACCGATGATGAAGCTCGCCACGCTCGGCTTCCTGCTCATCAGCGTACAGCGACGCTCGGTGTGGCGACCGCGCCAGCGGACCACGCTCTTTAGAATCGTCGAAGGCATCGGACGATGGTCGATGCTCGACGTCTTCGTGGTCACGCTCACCGTCGCGCTGGTGCGTTTCAAGTCGCTCGCGGTCATCACGGCGGGACCGGGAACCATCGCCTTCGCTTCGGTGGTCGTGCTCACCATGCTCGCATCCATGCAATTCGACCCGCGCCTCATATGGGACAACATAGAACCGTCAGGAAAGAAACATGACTAGTGGCCAGGGGCCGAACGGGCCGAACGAATCCACGCGTGGTGACGAGCCGTCGAAACAAAGCGGCGGACTGCCGCCCAATCTGCCGGAACCGGTGATCGAGCCACGCAGCCGCTGGCTGCCTTCGCTCGTGTGGGTCATTCCGCTCGTGGCGGCGTTGATCGGCATCTTTCTGGTGGTCAAGACGGTGACGAGCCGTGGACCGACGGTGACCATCAGCTTCGTCAGCGCGGAAGGGCTCGAGACCGGCAAGACCAAGGTGAAGTACAAGGACGTGGATATCGGCACGGTCAAGTCGATCACGTTGTCGAAAGACCATTCACGCGTACTCGTCGATGTGCAACTCACCAAGGAAGCCACCGATTTCGCCGTGAAGGACACGCGCTTCTGGGTCGTGCGCCCGCGCGTGGCGGCAAGCGGGGTGACGGGGTTGTCCACCTTGCTCTCGGGTGCGTATATCGGTGTCGATGCGGGCAAGTCCTCCGAGGATCAGAGCTATTTCGTCGGGCTGGAGACGCCGCCCGCCGTCACGGCGGATCAGAAAGGCCACACTTTCACGCTGCACGGAGAATCTCTCGGTTCGCTCGATATCGGCTCGCCGGTCTATTACCGGCGCGTGCAGGTCGGTCAGGTGACGGCGTTTTCGCTCGATAAGGACGGCACCGGCGTCACCATGCAAGTGTTCGTCAATTCGCCCTACGATCAATACGTAGGCGGCAATTCGCGCTGGTGGCATGCGAGCGGCGTGGATCTGCGCCTGGATTCGAGCGGCTTCACGCTGAACACGCAGTCGCTCGCGACGGTGATTCTCGGCGGCATTGCGTTCCAGACGCCGCCGAACCAGCAGTCGGGCGCGCAGGCAAAGGACAACTCCACGTTCCGCCTCGCCGCCGACCAGGCCGACGCCATGCGCGATCCGGACGGCGAACCCGTGCACGTGGTGATGAACTTCAATCAGTCGCTGCGTGGCTTGTCGGTCGGCGCGCCGGTCGATTTCCGCGGCATCGTGCTCGGTCAGGTGACGGGTATCGGCGTGCGCTACGACCAGGAATCGCATTCCTTCATGATGCCGGTGACGATCGACCTCTATCCGGACCGCCTCGGCCGGCGCGCGAAGGAAGCGCTCCCCGACAAGGGGTCGCCGGCGAGCCAGGACATGCTCAATCTGCTCGTCAAGCGCGGTCTGCGCGGCCAGTTGCGCACGGGCAATCTGCTGACGAGCCAGCTTTACGTCGCGCTCGACTTCTTCCCGAAGGCGCCGGCCGCGAAGGTGCTCGCCAACACAGACCCGATCGAGTTGCCGACCGTGCCGAACACGCTCGACGAATTGCAATTGCAGATCGCCGACATCGCCCGCAAGCTCGACAAGATTCCGTTCGACGAGATCGGCACGAATCTGAACGGCTCGCTCAAGCAGGCCAATGCGCTCTTCAAGCAACTCGATACGGAAGTCGTGCCGGAAATGCGCAGCACGCTGACCGAGGCGCAGAAAACCTTCGGCGCGGCGCAATCGACGCTTTCGCAAGATTCGCCGGTCCAGTCCGACGTGCGTCAGGCCATGCAGGAACTCACGCGGACGCTGCAATCGCTCAATGCGCTCGCCGATTATCTGGAACGCCATCCGGAATCGCTGTTGCGCGGGAAAACGGGAGAAAAACCATGAGGTTCGTCGCGTCGTTGTTGACTCTGGGCGCGGCAGGCGTGCTCGCCGCCTGCGCCTCGTCGCCGTCGAGCCGCTTCTACACGCTCACCGGAACGGACGCGCCGGGCGCGGCGCCCGCGCAGCCGGCCTCGCTCTACTTCGAACTCGCGCCGGTGGACATGCCGCAGCAGGTCACGCGCAACCAGTTGGTCGTGCAGACGAGCCCCGCGCAGGTCAAGGTGCTCGAAACGGAACGCTGGGCCTCGCTGCCGTCCGACGAAATGCGGCGCGCGCTGTCCGCGGATCTGACACGCCAGCTCGGGGCAATCGATGTCTCGGGCACGGCGCGGCCGGAAGGAACGCCGCTGTATCGCGTGAAGGTGAACGTGCAGCGCTTCGAATCGTGGCCGGGCTCGCGGGCCGTGATCGACGCCGTGTGGAGTGTGCAGACATCGGCGGGAGCGCAGACGACGCTCACGTGCCGGACCGTGGCGCAGGAACGCGTCGGCGATGGTTTCGATGCGCTCGTCGACGGGCATCGGCAGGCGGTGAGCGAGATTGCATCGGCGATTTCGAGCGGTGTGCGAAGTGTTGCCGCGCTGCCGCCCGCGCCCGCCGTCTCGTCTTCTGCAAAGGGCAAGACGCCCGCCAGCCCGCCGAGTGCGCCGCTCTTGCCGTGCCCGGCGGGGAATCTGGCGGCGTTGTCACCAGACGACACCCACGCGCGGCGTCCCCTGTAATTTGCCGATGGCTTGCGTGCGTCCGTTAAGATCATTCTCGACTGCATTAAGAAATGATCGCGAAGATAGATAATGAAACTGATCGGTTCGCACACAAGTCCATACGTCCGCAAGGTTCGGATCGTGATGGCAGAGAAGAAGATAGATTGCGAACTGGTGCTCGAGGACGTATGGGCATCCGATTCCAAGATCCACGACTACAACCCGCTCGGCAAGGTGCCCTGCCTGATTCTGGACGACGGCGAAGCGGTGTTCGATTCGCGCGTGATCTGCGAATTCGTGGATACGCTCACGCCTGTCGGCAAGCTTCTGCCGCAGGAACGCCGCGAGCGCACCGAAGTGCGCTGCTGGGAAGCGCTCGCCGACGGCATGCTCGACGCCGCCGTGCTGATTCGCCTGGAAGGCGTGCTGCGTGAGGAAGGACAGCGCAGCGAGGCGTGGATCAAGCGGCAGCGTTTGAAGATCGACGACGGCATTCGCGCAATGGCGCGCGGTCTTGGCTCGAAGCAATGGTGCTCGGCGAACCGTTTCACACTTGCCGATATCGCCTGTGGCTGCGCGCTCAGTTATCTGGATTTCCGCCTGCCGGAGTTGAATTGGCGCGATGCGCACCCGGCGCTCGATAAGTTTTACGCGCGGCTTGCGCAGCGGCAGTCGTTCGTGGATACGGCGCCGGCTTGAACGAGAGCGGACGCTTCGCTTCCCGGATTGACGCGGCCTCGACGGCCGCGTTTGCTTTGTTAAACGCTACGCGTGGCCCATTCAGCATTCGCAAATCGATCTTGTCACGATAATCGCGGCGAATTTGCGATTGTTTTGCGGCTTGCTTCATACGACGACTGCTGCACGAAATCGTCACTAATCCGCAATTCAAATTGAATCTACTCCTAGATAGATTTTCGTAACGGTTAGCCCGTTGCACATATTTAATATGCGACGGAATTCAAGCCGCAAGCTTTAAACGGCGGCTACTGTCGCTCAATTGGCCGCACCGACACCATTCGAAGGCAAAGTAAAACACCTCCCGTCAAAATCTATCTACCTAAAGATAGGTTACACAACGCGAAAACCCATGAAATCCACATAGTTATCCACAGGGTTATCTACCGTCTGACAGCGTCGACAACTTCGTCCAGTCTGGCGCGCGTTTGAAACAGCCGGCAAGCAAGCAAACTGCCTTGAAATGCGGCATATAAGGCGCGCGCCGCCGCTTCCGGCTTGCCACCCGCATCGAGCGTGTCTTGCGCTTCACCTTCCGCGAGCACTTTCGCCAGCCAATTCTCGTTCGCCTTGAAAAACCCCTGCACGGCTTGGCGAACCTTTTCGGGTAACGAATCGAAATCCGCCGAAAGCATGCCGCACAGGCACACTTGCTTCCCGTCGCCGAGAATGCGCCCAAACAGCTTCGTGTATCGATCGAGTTTTTTGTCGGCCGCCGCGGAACTGTCGATGGCATAGACCGACGACATGACATCCGCGCTGTAGGCGTTCACGGCTTCCAGCGCCAAATCTTCCTTGGCGGGAAAGTAGTAATGGATGCTCGACGTCTTCACGCCGACCAACTCGGACAAGTCGCGATAGCTGAAGCCGTTGTACCCGCGCGTCATGATGAGCGTCTGTGCATGTTCCAGCAGTGCTTCGCGTACGGTGTTCTTGTCCATTGCGCAGTCTCCGGATTTTCTGACACTGATGATAGTTATCGCATCCCACGTCGGAGAATTTATCTATCGCTAGATAGACAGTCAAGCACTTGTATCAAAATAGCTTTATTGCGTCGGTGGAACTCGGCGAGTTTCGATGATCCGGAAAACTCGCCGATAAGCGTCAAAGCGCCTGCGTGGCCAACTGCTCCGCGCTCATCGCGGAAGTCTGCCCCGAAGCCGCCTGTTCGATGATGCCGCCGCCAAGACACACATCGCCCTGATACAGCACCGCCGATTGCCCCGGCGTCACCGCCCATTGCGCGTCGTCGAAATGGAGCGCAAAGCGGGCATCGTCGGCGCGCGAGAACTGGCACGCGGCATCCTGTTGCCGATAGCGCGTCTTCGCGCCACAAGCCGCGCCTTCTTCCGGCGCGAACCCGGCGACCCAACTCGTGTTTCCCGCTTCCAGCGTGTTCGACAAGAGCCACGAATGGTCATGCCCCTGCACGACATAAAGCGTGTTGCTCGCCATGTCCTTGCCCGCGACGAACCACGGCTCGCCGCTGCCGTCCTTCGCGCCGCCAATACCAATGCCCTTTCGCTGCCCAAAGGTATAGAACGCCAGTCCGATATGTTCGCCGACGACCTTGCCGTCCGGCGTCTTCATCGGACCGGGCTTGGTCGGCAAATAGCGATTCAGGAATTCGCGAAACGGCCGTTCGCCGATAAAGCAAATACCGGTCGAATCCTTCTTCTTCGCGTTCGGCAAACCGATCCGGGCCGCGATCTCGCGGACCTGCGTCTTCGGAATTTCTCCGAGCGGAAACAGCGTCTTCGATAACTGCTGCTGATTCAACCGATGCAGAAAGTACGACTGATCTTTCGTGGAATCGGTCGCCTTGAGCAACTGGAACAGGCCGTCCTGCTCGCGCACGCGCGCGTAATGCCCGGTCGCGATGGTTTGCGCGCCGAGCGACATCGCGTGATCCAGGAACGCCTTGAACTTGATCTCGGCATTGCACAGCACGTCCGGATTCGGCGTGCGGCCGGCCGAGTACTCGCGCAAGAACTCCGCGAAGACGCGGTCCTTGTATTCGGCGGCGAAGTTCACGGCTTCCACGTCGATGCCGAGCAGATCCGCCACCGACACCACGTCGATCCAGTCTTGACGCGTCGAGCAATATTCGCCGTCGTCGTCGTCTTCCCAGTTCTTCATGAAGAGGCCGACGACGTCGTAACCCTGCTCTTTCAGAAGCCATGCCGTGACCGACGAATCCACGCCGCCCGACATGCCCACCACTACTCTGCGCTTGCTCATAGGAATACCGCGGCTCAAGTCTGCTTAAGAGGCGCGACCGGCGCGACCGAATGCGTATGAATGAAATCGAGCGGCACGCGCCGCCCGGATAAATAATCGTCGACCCGCTGCATGACGAGCGGCGTCCGATGCCGCTCGCTGATCGCGCGGAGCTCGTCGGCGGTCAACCACATCACGCGGACAATGCGTTCGTCAAGCGCCCGCCCCGCCGTCTCGCCGAGCGACTTGCCGCAAAACGTAAAGCTCAGATACGTGACATCGCCGCTCGCCCGCGTGAAGTGCGTCATGTACGCGCCGACGAGGGCCTCGGGTTCGAAGCGATGCGCCGTTTCCTCCAGCGTCTCGCGGATAGCTGCCTGAACCAGCGATTCGCCTGCTTCCAGATGACCGGCAGGCTGGTTGATTTTCAGGCCGCCGGATGTGTGCTCCTCGACGACGAGGAAGCGTCCATCGGCTTCGATGACCGAAGCCACCGTGACGTGAGGAGCCCAAGTATCTGATTTCATGTTCGATATTTTATCGTGCCGACGCTCATCGCGCCCGGCGCCGCCGAAGCTCGCTCGTGAAAACGAGTGACAACCCTCGGCGGGAAAGAACGAGTGCCGGATCGGCTCATTCTTCGGTTACAGTGGAGACAGCCGTTGATTCCAGCATTTGAAACGAAACTCAGCCCCGAGTTTCCTGACGCCAGCCCCGGCGCGGAAGCGAGAAGACAGGAGGATTCGAATATGCACATCGGAGTGCCTGCTGAAACAGGGGCGAACGAGGCGCGCGTCGCCGCCACGCCCGAAACGGTCAAGAAACTCGTCACTCAGGGGCATCGTGTTTCGGTGCAAAGCGGCGCGGGCTTGCGAGCAAGTTATGTCGACGACGCCTTCGCGCAATCGGGCGCCGATCTCGTCGATGCCGCCACCGCTTTTTCCGCCGAACTCGTTCTGAAAGTTCAGTCTCCGGGCATCGACGAACTCGCGTGGCTCACGCCGGGCGCCGTGGTCATCGGCATGCTCGATCCATTCAATACCGAAAACACCGCGCGGATCGCCGCCACCGGCGTGACCGCGTTCGCGCTCGAAGCCGCGCCGCGCACGACGCGCGCGCAAAGTCTCGACGTGCTGTCGTCGCAGGCGAACATCGCGGGATACAAGGCGGTGCTCGTCGCCTGCCAGTATTACCAGCGCTTCATGCCGATGCTGATGACCGCCGCCGGCACCGTGAAAGCCGCGCGCGTGCTCGTGCTGGGCGCGGGCGTCGCGGGACTGCAGGCGATTGCGACGGCCAAGCGCTTGGGCGCCGTGGTCGAAGCGTCGGATGTGCGGCCAGCCGTGAAAGAGCAGATCGAATCCCTGGGCGCGAAGTTCGTCGATGTCCCCTTCGAAACCGACGAGGAACGCGCGGCGGCGGAAGGCGTGGGCGGCTACGCGCGGCCCATGCCACCGAGCTGGCTCGCGCGTCAGTCGGCGCAGGTGCATGAACGCGCGAAGGCGGCGGATATCGTCATCTCAACCGCGCTGATTCCCGGCCGTCCCGCGCCCACCTTGCTGTCCGTGGAAACGGTCAAGCATATGAAACCGGGCTCGGTGATCGTCGATCTCGCGGCGGGACGCGGACCCGAATTCGACGGCCGCAAAGGCGGCAACTGTCCGCTCACCGAAGTCGATCAGGTGGTGATGAAGCATGACGTGCATATCGTAGGCTTCACGAATCTGGCGTCGATGGTCGCCACCGACGCCTCCGCGCTCTACGCGCGCAACCTGCTCGACTTCCTGAAGCTGATCATCACGAAGGAAGGCACGCTCAACATCGACCTTGCGGACGATATCGTCGCGGCCACGCTTCAGTGCCGCGACGGGCAAGTCACGCGCCCGGCGGCTTAAGCACACGGAGATCAACATGGACGTCATCAATCACACGGTGATCAATCTCATCATCTTCGTGCTGGCGATTTACGTCGGCTACCACGTGGTCTGGAACGTCACGCCCGCGCTGCACACACCCTTGATGGCGGTGACGAATGCAATCTCGGCAATCGTCATCGTCGGCGCGATGCTCGCGGTCGGTCTGACAATCGGCGGCGCTGGCAAGTTCTTCGGCACGCTCGCGGTGCTGCTTGCGGCGGTGAACGTGTTCGGCGGCTTTCTCGTGACCCGGCGAATGCTTGAAATGTTCAAGCGCAAAGAGCCGAGAAAACTCATCAAGAAGGAGGGCGCGTAAATGAGCATGAACGTCGTCACTCTTCTGTATCTCGTCGCTTCGGTATGCTTCATTCAGGCGCTGAAGGGCTTGTCCAATCCGAAGACCGCGCGCATCGGCAATACGTTCGGCATGGCGGGGATGGCGATTGCCATCGTCACCACGCTCGCGCTCATTGCGAAGCAGGCTTCCTATCTCGGTTCCAATCTCTCGCTCGGACTCACGCTCTTGTTCGCGGCGCTTCTGATCGGCGGCGCGGCGGGCGCCTATATCGCGGCGAAAGTCGAGATGACGAAGATGCCCGAACTCGTCGCCGCGATGCACTCGCTGATCGGGCTCGCGGCGGTCTGCATTGCGTATGCCGTGGTGTCGGAACCTTCGGCGTTCGGCCTTGCGCCGCCGGGCTATTACATGCCGTACGGCAATCGCGTCGAGTTGTTCATCGGCACGTTCGTCGGGGCGATCACGTTTTCCGGTTCGGTGATCGCGTTCGGCAAGCTGTCGGGCAAGTACAAGTTCCGGCTCTTTCAGGGCGCGCCCGTCACGTATTCGGGACAGCATCTCATCAACTTGCTCCTTGCCGTGGCGATGATCGGCTTCGGCGTGATTTTCATGCTGACGCAATCGTGGTTGCCGTTCATCGTGATGACGTTGATCGCGTTCGCGCTGGGCGTGCTCATCATCATTCCGATTGGCGGCGCGGATATGCCGGTGGTCGTGTCCATGCTCAATTCGTATTCGGGCTGGGCGGCGGCGGGCATTGGTTTCTCGCTCAACAATCCGATGCTGATCATCGCGGGTTCGCTGGTGGGATCGTCGGGCGCGATTCTGTCCTACATCATGTGCCGGGCGATGAACCGCTCCTTTTTCAACGTGATTCTCGGCGGCTTCGGCGGCGAAGCGGGCGGCCCGGCGGTGGGCGGCGCGCAGGAACAGCGCCCGGTGAAATCCGGTTCCGCCGATGACGCGGCCTTCATGCTCGGCAATGCGGAAAGCGTGGTGATCGTGCCGGGTTACGGGCTTGCGGTGGCGCGCGCGCAGCATGCGCTGAAGGAATTGACGGACAAGCTCGTGGAGAAAGGCATCGACGTGCGCTATGCGATTCACCCGGTCGCGGGGCGCATGCCGGGGCACATGAACGTACTGCTCGCCGAAGCGGAAGTGCCCTACGAAATGGTGCAGGAGATGGACGACATCAACAGCGAGTTCGGGCAGGTGGATGTGGTGCTCGTGCTCGGCGCCAACGACGTGGTGAATCCTGCGGCGAAGACCGACCCGAAATCGGCGATTGCGGGCATGCCGATTCTTGAAGCGTACAAGGCGCGCACGATCATCGTGAACAAGCGGTCGATGGCGGCGGGCTACGCCGGGCTCGATAACGAACTGTTCTATATGGACAAGACGATGATGGTTTTCGGGGACGCGAAGAAGGTGGTGGAGGATATGATGAAGGCGGTGGATTGATCGCATGAAGCCGCCGCGGCGACAGCGATAAACGCGCCAGCTTCGCTCGAAGAACGCTGGCGCAGCCGGCTTTACGGGTTCACGCGCACGAACGGTGCGCGACCTTCGGATGGCCCCGCGTACAATACCGCCTTTACGCCATCCAGAATCCGCCTCATGTCCTCCCCCCTCTTCGACTGGTTTGTCCCCTGCCCGCGCGGTCTCGAAGCGCCGCTTGCCGCCGAGCTCGCCGAGATCGGGGAGCGCCATGTCGCAAGCGCGCCGTTATCCGGCGGCGGAACGCTTGCCGTCGGCGCACAGGTTCCCGGTGGCGTGCACTTCCGGGGCGGCTGGGTCGCGGGCATGGCGGCGAATCTGCATTCGCGTATCGCGAGCCGCGTGCTCTTGAAGATCGCGCAGGGCCCGTATCGCAACGAACACGATATCTACGAACTCACGCACCAGCAGCGCTGGGAGCAATGGTTCACGCCGAGCCAGACAATGCGCGTCGATCTCACCGCCATCAAGTCGCCGGTGAAGAGCCTCGAATTCACGACGCTGCGTGTAAAAGACGCCGTCTGCGACCGCCTGCGCGATGTTGCCGGCGCGCGCCCGAGCATCGACACCGCGCAGCCGGACGTGCGCGTGTTCGCGTTCCTCACGGTGAACGAATGCACGCTCTATCTCGATACCTCCGGCGAGCCGCTCTTCAAGCGCGGCTGGCGTCTGGACAAGGGCGCGGCGCCCCTGCGCGAAAATCTTGCAGCCGGCATCCTGCGTCTCACGGGATGGACGCCCGGCACGCCGCTCTTCGATCCGATGTGCGGCAGCGGCACCTTCCTCGCCGAAGCCGCGCAGACCGCGCTCGATATCGCGCCGGGTAGCGAACGGCGCTTTGGCTTCGAGAAGCTCAAGCCGTTTCATCCGGGCATGTGGCAGAAGCTCAAGTCGGCCGCTGGCGAAGCGAAGCGCGCCGCGCGTTCGGCGCGCTCGGAGTTGAACATCTTCGGCAGCGACATCTCCGGCGACATGCTGGAAAAGGCGCGCGCCAATCTGAGCCGCGCCGGTGTATCGAACCTGCAGCTCAAACAGGTCGATGCCCGCAACATGATGCCGCCCACGGAAGCGCCCGGCATTCTCGTGGCGAATCCGCCGTATGGCGAGCGGATCGAAGTGCGTGGACGCGGCCCGCGCGGCGAGATTCGCGACACGCCGCGCTCGCGTCGCGACGATCGTGACGACGAAGAAGCCTTCGCGCGCGCTCAACCCGATCCCGCCGATACCGAATTCTTCATCTCCTTCGGCAACGCGCTCAAGCAACGCTTCCCGGGCTGGCGCGCCTACGTGCTGACTTCGGACCGCAAGCTGCCGGGCATGTTGCGACTGCGCGAATCGACCAAGACGCCGCTCTTCAATGGCGCGCTCGAATGCCGTTTGTTCCGCTTCGATCTGATCGCGGGCAGCGTGCGGAATCGGGCGAGCGAAGAGTAAGCAGCTTGGTTTGCGAGTAAGCGACACGTCGTAGTGCGGCGTTCGCCGCTTCGCTTCGGTGACTCGACTGCCGACAGCGCGCATCGCGGAAGTCGAAGACATGCGACGAATCAATCCGTGATGCTGCGTAGATCCATCGGGCCTGAGACCCTGCGCATCGCCGCAAATCGATATTCCGCGCGCCGATTCGTCCGCGACGCAAGCACATACGCCCCGCGCGCTCCACTCGACCGCAAATTCTGCCCTACCCTCACCGCACTCACCGCACTAACCACCAGGCCGAATGGCCGAGTCCCCCTGCATCGAAACCCGGCGCTACAATCGGCGAATGAACTCACTCACCGAAGTCGCCAGCCCCATCGCCGTCGACGTCTATCGCGGCCGCCGCGAACGCGTGCTCGCCGCGATGCGCGCCCAAGGCGGGGGCATCGCCGTCGTGGCTACCGCGCCGGAAGTCTTGCGTAATCGCGACGCCGACTACCCCTTTCGCCACGACAGCTATTTCTACTATCTGACAGGCTTCACCGAGCCCGAGGCGACGCTCGTGCTGAACGCGAGCGCGCAAGACGGCGAGCCTGCATCCATCCTCTTTTGTCGCGAAAAGAACGCCGAGCGCGAAACCTGGGAAGGCTTTCGGTTTGGCCCCGAAGCCGCGCGTGATGCCTTCGGTTTCGATGCCGCCTTCGCCATCGATTCGCTCGACGAGGAGATGCCGCGTCTCATCGCGGATAGACCCGCGTTGTACTACGCGCTCGGGGCATTGGCGGAAGTGGACGCGCAAGTGCGCGGCTGGCTCGCCGCCGTGCGCGCGCAAGGCCGCAGCGGTGTTCGCGCGCCGGAAGAGGCACGCAATCTCCTGCCGCTGCTCGACGAAATGCGGCTCGTGAAAGACGCGCACGAAATCGCGATCATGCGACGCGCCGGGTCGATTTCAGCCGAAGCGCATCGGCGCGCCATGCGTGCGTGTCGTCCCGGCATGCACGAATACGAGATCGAAGCCGAACTGCTCTATACGTTCCGCCGACGCGGCGCGCAGGCGCCCGCTTACGGTTCCATCGTCGCGGCGGGGGCGAATGCCTGCGTGCTGCACTATCCGGCGGGCAATGCCATCGCGCGGGATGGCGACCTGATTCTCATCGACGCCGCCTGCGAACTCGACGGCTACGCCTCCGACATCACACGCACTTTCCCGGCAAGCGGTCTGTTCACGCCGCCGCAGCGCGAGCTTTACGACATCGTGCTGGCCGCGCAAAGCGCCGCCATCGAAGCGACCCGCGCCGGCGTCAGTTTCGACGCGCCGCATCAGGCCGCGGTGAAAGTGCTGTCGCAAGGTTTGCTCGATACCGGCATCCTCGATAAAGCGAAGTTCGGCACTATCGACGACGTGATCGGCGAACGCGCCTTCGCGCGCTTCTACATGCATCGCACGGGGCACTGGCTCGGCATGGACGTGCATGACGCGGGCGACTATCGCAACGCCGACGGCCCGCGCGATGCGCAGGGCGCGCGCGAGTGGCGCACGCTCGCGGCGGGCAACGCGCTCACCATCGAGCCAGGCCTTTACGTGCGCGCCGCCGAAGACGTGCCCGAGCGCTACTGGAACATCGGCATTCGTATCGAGGACGACGCCATCGTCACGCCCGATGGCTGCGAGCTGCTCACCCGCGAAGTGCCCGTCGATGCCGACGAAATCGAAGCGCTGATGCGCGAATCGAACCAACACTGATATGAACGACACGACCAGGCCCGTGCAGGACGAAGGGCATTTCGACCATGACATCGCCATTGTCGGCGCGGGGCCGGTCGGGCTCGCGCTCGCGGGCTGGCTTGCGCGGCGCAGCGCCACGCAACGCTTGTCGATCGCGTTGATCGACGCACGCACGCCTGAAGCCGCCGCGAGCGATCCGCGTTCGCTCGCGCTCTCGCATGGCAGCCGCGTGATGCTTCAGCCGCTCGGCTTTCCCGCCGATGCCACGCCGATCCGCCGCATCCACGTGTCGCAGCGCGGGCACTTCGGCCGCACGCTGATCGAGCACGACGAACACGAGTTGCCCGAGCTGGGCTACGTGGTGCGCTACGGTTCGCTCGTCAGTGCGCTTGCCAGCGGGGTGCGCGCAACGAACGTGGACTGGCTCACCGAGACCTCCGCGCTGCCGCCGCTGCAGGACGACGAGGGCGTCACCTTGCCGCTCAAGGGTTCGGCGGGCGAACGCACGATCCGCGTGCGCGTGCTGGTGAATGCGGAAGGCGGGCTGTATCAGCAGACTTCGGGCGAGAGCGCCGTTTCGAACGAACGGCACGCGCGCGATTATGGGCAAACGGCGATCGTCGGTACGGTGAGCGTATCGGAGCCTCAGGCGAACGTGGCATGGGAGCGCTTCACGCGCGAAGGTCCGATTGCGTTGCTGCCCTGCGGCGGCGCGCGTCACGCGGACTATTCGCTCGTCTGGTGCGGTTCGCCCGATGAAGCCGCGCGGCGCATGCAGCTCGACGACTCGGCGTTTCTCGCCGAACTCGGCGATGCCTTCGGTACGCGCATGGGCCGCTTCACGCGCATCGCGTCGCGGGCGGCGTTTCCGCTCGGGCTCACCGCGCTCCACGCGCTGGTGGATCGCCGCACGGTCGCAATCGGCAACGCGGCGCAGACCTTGCACCCGGTCGCGGGTCAAGGCCTGAACCTGGGCTTGCGCGATGCACGCGCGCTGTCGGATGCCTTGTCCGCCGATGGCGCGCGTCCGCTTGCGCTTCTGCGCTTCGCTCAACGCCGCGCGCTTGACCGGCGTCTGACGATCGGCGCCACCGATACGCTCGCGCGCATCTTCACGGTGGACTTCGCTCCGCTTGCCGCGATGCGCGGGCTTGCCTTGACGGCGCTCGAGTTCCTGCCGCCATTGAAGACGGCGCTCGCCCGTCAGATGATGTTCGGGCAAAGACGCTGATCCACTTTCTATCTGTATTCGGCGGCGGGTCGCACGACGCGACGCCGCCTCATTCGTCAGCACAAAGCCCGACTTATCCTCTATGAGCTCGTCCGCTTTCATAGAAGATTTAAAGACTTGCGCGCGATTGCTCTTAATTTCAGCACCCGCTTCGCGTTAAAATACGCGTTTCCCTTCAGCACTAGCAAACGCTCGACGCAGCGCGGCGCTTTTCATGGCGCCTTGCTTCATGTCGTCGGCGCCACGCCCAAGCCTTCATGCCAAGCATTGGTTCACACGTTCTGCGCAACAACCTGTTCGTCGCCCCGATGGCAGGCGTCACCGACCGACCGTTCCGTCAGCTCTGCAAGCGCATGGGCGCGGGCTACGCGGTGTCGGAGATGGTCGCTTCGAACGCGCAGTTGTGGAAGAGCGAAAAGACCATGCGGCGCGCCAACCACGCGGGCGAAGTCGAGCCGATCTCCGTTCAGATCGCGGGCGCGGACCCGCAGATGCTGGCCGAAGCCGCGCGCCACAACGTCGCGAACGGCGCGCAGGTCATCGACATCAACATGGGATGTCCCGCCAAGAAGGTCTGCAACGTCGCGGCGGGTTCCGCGCTCTTGCAGAACGAAGAACTCGTGGCGCGTATCGTCGAGACGGTGGTGCAGGCCGTCGGCGTAGGGCCGGATGCCGTGCCCGTCACGCTCAAGATTCGCACGGGGTGGAATCGCGAGAACAAGAACGCGCTGAATATCGCGCGGATCGCGGAAGATGCCGGCATCTCCATGCTCACCGTGCATGGCCGCACGCGCGCGGACCTTTATAAGGGCGACGCCGAATACGAAACCATCGCGGCCGTCAAGAACGCGGTGAAGATTCCAGTGGTCGCGAACGGCGACATCACGACGCCCGAGAAGGCGCGGCACGTGCTGACGGTGACGGGCGCGGACGCGATCATGATTGGCCGCGCGGCGCAGGGTCGACCGTGGCTCTTTCGCGAGATCGAACATTTTCTGACGACGGGCGAACGGCTGCCGCCGCCGCTCATCGAAGAGATCCAGCAGGTGATGAACGAGCACCTCGAAGATCACTACGCTTTCTACGGGGAATTCACGGGCGTACGGACTGCGCGCAAGCACATCGGCTGGTACACTCGCGGCCTTTCCGGCGCCAACACCTTCCGGCACCGGATGAATACGCTGGACACGACCAAAGAACAATTGCTCGCGGTCAACGAATTCTTCGACGCGCAAAAAGCGTTGTCCGACCGTCTGGTCTATGTCGACGAGAGCGGCGACGACTGCGACGCGGCTGCCGAAGAATCGTGCGGCGGGCATCACGACATAGACCGACAAAAAGCCGCATGAGCAGACATAACATCGAACAATGCGTCCGCCAGAGCCTGGACAATTATTTTCAGGATCTGGACGGCTCCAACCCGCACGACGTCTACGACATGGTGATTTCGTGCGTGGAAAAACCGCTGCTCGAAGTGGTGCTCGAGCA
The DNA here is from genome assembly GCF_023631465.1 of Caballeronia sp. GAWG1-1. Taxonomy (NCBI): domain Bacteria; kingdom Pseudomonadati; phylum Pseudomonadota; class Betaproteobacteria; order Burkholderiales; family Burkholderiaceae; genus Caballeronia; species Caballeronia sp. GAWG1-1. The sequence goes on along the minus strand of NZ_JALQDB010000003.1, from coordinate 10,590 downwards.
GGCAGGCGGCAACCAGTCGCTTGCGGCCGAGTATCTCGGCATTAACCGCAACACCTTACGCAAGAAGCTTCAGCAGCACGGACTGATTTGATTCATCGGACCGGGGCGTCCGCCCTGGTCTGGCCTGGCTATCCTTTTTGGTTTCAGTGTTCACCATGATCAAGCAAGCGCTCATTTCCGTTTCCGACAAATCCGGCATCATCGACTTCGCCAAATCGCTGGCGGAGCTTGGCGTCAAGCTCCTCTCGACCGGCGGCACGGCGAAACTGCTGGCCGACGCGGGCTTGCCCGTCACGGAGGTCGCCGACTACACCGGCTTTCCGGAAATGCTCGATGGGCGCGTGAAGACGCTGCATCCCAAGGTTCACGGCGGCATTCTCGCGCGCCGCGATCTGCCGGAGCACATGGCGGCGCTGGAGAAGCACGACATTCCGACCATCGATCTGCTGGTGGTGAATCTGTATCCGTTTGTGCAGACCGTGGCGAAGGAAGAGTGCTCGCTGGAAGACGCCATCGAGAACATCGATATCGGAGGGCCGACCATGCTGCGCTCGGCGGCGAAGAATCATCGCGATGTCACCGTGATCGTCGATCCGGCCGATTACGCCACCGTGCTCGACGAAATGCGCGCGAATCACAACAGCGTGGCCTACAAGACGAACTTCCGTCTCGCCACCAAAGTGTTCGCGCATACCGCGCAATACGACGGTGCGATCACGAACTATCTGACGAGTCTGACCGAAGAGCTTCAACACGCAACTCGCAATACGTATCCGGCAACCTTCAACGTCGCTTTCGAGAAGGTGCAGGATCTGCGTTACGGCGAGAATCCGCATCAGAGCGCGGCGTTCTATCGCGATCTCGCGGTGCCCGCTGGCGCGCTCGCTAACTACGAGCAGTTGCAGGGCAAGGAACTCTCGTACAACAACATCGCCGATTCCGACGCGGCATGGGAATGCGTGAAGACCTTCGACGCGCCCGCCTGCGTCATCATCAAGCATGCGAATCCGTGTGGCGTGGCGCTTGGCGCAAACGCGCACGAAGCCTACTCGAAGGCGTTCAAGACCGATCCTACGTCGGCGTTCGGCGGCATCATCGCGTTCAATCGCGAAGTGGACGAAGCGGCGGCGCAGGCCGTAGCCAAGCAGTTCGTCGAAGTGCTGATCGCGCCTTCGTTCAGCGATGCCGCGCGCGCGGTGTTCGCGGCCAAGCAGAACGTGCGTCTCTTGCAGATCGCGCTCGGCGACGGTCATAACGCGTTCGACCTGAAGCGCGTGGGCGGCGGGCTGCTGGTGCAATCGCTCGATTCGAAGAACGTGCAGCCGCATGAACTGCGCGTGGTGACGAAGCGTCACCCCACGCCCAAGGAAATGGACGACCTCATGTTTGCGTGGCGCGTGGCGAAGTTCGTGAAGTCGAACGCCATCGTGTTCTGCGGCGGCGGCATGACGCTTGGCGTCGGCGCGGGGCAGATGAGCCGCGTGGATTCGGCGCGCATTGCGGGCATCAAGGCGCAGAACGCGGGTCTCACGCTGACCGGCTCGGCCGTGGCTTCGGACGCGTTCTTCCCGTTCCGCGACGGGCTCGACGTGGTGGTCAATGCAGGCGCGACCTGCGTGATCCAGCCAGGCGGCTCCATGCGCGACGACGAAGTGGTCGCCGCTGCCGACGAGCACAATGTTGCGATGATTCTCACCGGCACGCGTCATTTCCGCCATTAATCGCTGCGGCATCCTTTATTATTGGCCTGTTTGCGCTGCCTGCTAATTGGCGGCACAAACAGGCCAATTTCATTTCGAACGACCGCCACGCCGGAGCGCATTTCCGCAAACATGAGAATTCTAGGCATCGATCCGGGCTTGCGCGTGACCGGCTTCGGCATCATCGACAAGTCCGGGCACTCGCTCACCTACGTGACGAGCGGCGTGATCAAGACAGCCGACGCAGACTTGCCTTCGCGTCTGAACACCATCTTCGAGGGCATTTCCACGCTCATCGGGCAGCACAATCCAGATCAGGCGGCGATCGAAAAAGTCTTCGTGAACGTGAATCCGCAGTCCACGCTGCTGCTTGGCCAGGCGCGCGGCGCGGCCATCTGCGGCATGGTGGCGAGCGGCCTGCCGGTCGCGGAATACACCGCGCTGCAATTGAAGCAAGCCGTGGTCGGGTATGGCCGCGCGACCAAGGAGCAAATGCAGCAGATGGTCGTGCGTCTGCTCGGCCTGACAGGCGTACCCAGCACCGACGCAGCGGATGCGCTCGGCATGGCGATCTGTCACGCGCATGGCGGCACCGGCCTCGCGGCGCTCGGCACCATCGCGCCGTCGCTGGCGAAAAAAGGCTTGCGCGTCAGGCGCGGTCGTCTCATCGGCTAATCAACCTCGATACTTACTGCAAATATGATCGGTCGCATTGCCGGCGTTCTGCTGGAAAAAAATCCGCCGCATCTGCTCGTCGATTGCGGCGGCGTCGGCTACGAAATCGACGTGCCGATGAGCACCTTCTACAACCTGCCGCATGCCGGCGAAAAGGTCGTCCTGCTCACGCAGATGATCGTGCGTGAGGACGCGCATCTGCTGTACGGATTTCTCACCGCGCAGGAGCGTTCGACGTTTCGCGAGTTGTTAAAGATCAGCGGCATCGGCGCGCGCATGGCGCTGGCCGTGCTCTCCGGCATGAGCGTGCAGGAGCTCTCGCAAACGGTGACGACGCAGGACGCCGCGCGCCTCACGCGCGTGCCGGGCATCGGCAAGAAGACGGCCGAGCGTCTGCTGCTCGAACTCAAGGGCAAGCTCGGCGCCGATCTCGGCGCGATGGCAAGCGCGGCTTCGCAGTCCGATCACGCCTCCGACATCCTCAATGCCCTGCTTGCGCTCGGCTATTCCGAGAAAGAAGCGCTCACCGCGATCAAGAACGTGCCTGCCGGAACCGGCGTCTCCGAGGGCATCAAGCTCGCGCTCAAGGCGCTCTCGAAAGGCTGATTCTGCGGGCGTTTCGCGTGTTGCGCCATTAGGCCGTTCGGCCAGGTTCATCGCGGGAAAGCTCGCTGTACAATCGACGGATGATCGAAACCGACAAACTCGCCGCCGAGCGCATCATCGCGGCCACGCCCGTCTCGCCGAACGAAGAAGCCTTCGAGCGCGCGTTGCGACCGCGCCAGCTCGACGAATACGTTGGCCAGGAAAAGGTGCGCGGCCAGCTCGAGATTTTCATCGAGGCGGCCAAGCGCCGTTCGGAAGCGCTCGATCATGTACTGCTGTTCGGGCCGCCGGGTCTCGGCAAGACGACACTCGCACACATCATCGCGCGGGAAATGGGCGTTAATTTGCGACAGACCTCGGGGCCGGTGCTGGAACGCGCGGGCGACCTCGCTGCCCTCCTCACCAATCTCGAAGCGAATGACGTGTTGTTCATCGACGAGATTCATCGGCTCTCGCCGGTCGTCGAGGAAATTCTTTATCCGGCGCTGGAGGATTATCAGATCGACATCATGATCGGCGAAGGCCCGGCCGCGCGTAGCGTGAAACTGGATCTGCAGCCGTTCACGCTCGTCGGCGCGACCACGCGCGCGGGCATGTTGACCAATCCTCTGCGCGACCGCTTCGGCATTGTGTCGCGGCTCGAGTTTTATAACGCGAGCGAACTGGCGCGTATTGTGTCGCGTTCGGCTTCGTTGCTGAAGGCGGAGATCGTGCCCGAGGGCGCGCTCGAGATTGCGCGGCGTTCGCGTGGCACGCCGCGTATCGCGAACCGGCTGCTGCGCCGCGTGCGCGATTTCGCCGAGGTGAAAGCGGACGGCAACATTACCGCCGAAGTCGCGGATGCCGCGCTGAAGATGCTCGATGTCGATCCCGTCGGCTTCGACCTGATGGACCGCAAGCTGCTCGAAGCCATCCTGCAGAAGTTCGATGGCGGCCCGGTGGGCGTGGACAATCTCGCGGCGGCTATCGGCGAAGAGCGCGATACCATCGAAGACGTGCTGGAGCCGTATCTGATTCAGCAAGGGTATTTGCAACGCACGCCGCGCGGGCGCGTGGCGACGTTGCTGACTTATCGGCACTTCGGGCTGGCTGCGCCCGATGCAGGGCCGATTCGGGAGCTTTGGGATGCGAAGGGGTGAGGGTTAGGCTTGCTTTCGCAACCCATCGTCGTCCGTATCCGTCGCCAGATGCGAAACGTCGCCCCACGAAACCACCCTCGCCGCATCCCCGTCGTAATCCACGACATTGACGCTGCAATTCAACAACGGCCAGTCGCGAGCGTCCTGCAACGACAGCTTCTTAGCAAACCGATAGATGCAGTCCAGCACGCCGCCATGCGCCACGCACGCAATGCGCTCGCCCGGATGCGCGGCTAGGATCGGCTCCATTGCATGCACGACACGGTGATAAAACACCCGCTGTGATTCGCCACCCGGCGGCGTAAAACCCGGGTCCCGCGTTTGCCACTCGACGAACTCCGCAGGAAACTTCTCGCTGATCTCGTCGCTGTCATGACCTTGAAACGCGCCGTACAAGCGCTCGCGCAGTCCCTTCGAAAGACACAGTTCGAGCCCGAGCGCATCCGCGAAAGGACGCGCCGTTTGCTGCGCGCGTTGCAGGTCACTCGAATAGACCGCATCGAGCCCGCCCTCGCGCGCCATGCGCCGGCCCAGTTGCTCGGCCTGCAGACGCCCGTGCTCGGAGAGCGGAATGTCGATATGCCCTTGTATGCGCTTGATGCGATTCCAGTCGGTTTCGCCGTGGCGAATGAAAAGGACCTGAGTGGTCATGGCGTTTCCGGTTGCGGCCGCACTTGCAGCCAGAATGTGACCGGCCCGTCGTTCACGAGCGATACCTGCATGTCCGCACCGAATTCGCCGGTCTCGACCACCGGATGCTTCTTGCGCGCCTCGCGCACGAAGTGGTCGAAGAGGCGCTTGCCTTCGTCGGGCGGCGCGGCGGGCGTGAAGCTCGGACGCAAGCCGCTCGACGTATCGGCGGCAAGCGTGAATTGCGACACCAACAAGACGCCGCCCGCGCGCCCCGCGCCGTCCATGTTCTGCACGGAAAGATTCATCTTGCCGGCAGCGTCGCTGAAGACTCGATACGCAAGCATCTTCGCCAGCAGCTTGTCGGCGGTTGCTTCGTTGTCGCCGCGCTCGGCGCAAACCAGCGCGAGCAAGCCTGCGCCGATGGCGCCCGTGACACGCTCGCCCACGCGCACGTCGGCGCGCGCCACGCGCTGGATGAGCGCAATCATGCGGTCAACGTGATCCGCGCAAAACGGCGCTTGCCGACTTGCACGACGAACTCGCCCGCCTCGACCTTCAAGCCTTTGTCGGTGATGGTCACGCCATCGATCTTCACGCCGTTCTGCTCGATGTTACGCAGCGCTTCGCTCGTCGATGGCGCGAGTCCCGCCTGCTTGAGCAACTGACCGATCGCGAGCGGCGCACCCGCGAGCGTGACGCTCGGGATATCGTCCGGCACGCCGCCCTTCGCGCGATGATTGAAGTCTTCGAGCGCGCGCTCGGCATCTGGCGCCGAATGAAAGCGCGTGACGATCTCCTGCGCCAGCAACACCTTGAAGTCGCGCGGATTGCGGCCGCCTTCCGCTTCCTTCTTGAAGCCCGCGATTTCCTCGATGCTGCGGAAAGACAGCAGTTCGAAATATCGCCACATGAGCACGTCGGAGATGCTCATCAGCTTGCCGAACATCTCCGTCGGCTTCTCGCTGATGCCGACGTAATTGTGCTTCGACTTCGACATCTTCTCGACGCCATCGAGACCTTCGAGCAGCGGCATCGTCAGAATACATTGCTGCTCTTGACCGTATTGCTTTTGCAATTCGCGGCCGACAAGCAGATTGAATTTTTGGTCCGTGCCGCCGAGTTCGAGGTCCGCGTTCAGCGCGACGGAGTCGTAGCCTTGCATCAGCGGGTAAAGCAACTCGTGGATGGAAATGGGCACGCCGCCCTGAAAGCGCTTGGTGAAATCCTCGCGTTCCAGAATGCGCGCGACCGTGTAGCGCGATGCCAGCTTGATCATGCCGTCGGCGCCGAGCGGCATCGACCATTCGCTGTTGTAGCGAATCTCGGTCTTCTCGCGGTCGAGCACGAGCGCGGCCTGTTCGAAATACGTCTTTGCGTTGTTTTCGATCTGCTCGCGTGTGAGCGGCGGGCGGGTGGCGTTGCGGCCGGAGGGATCGCCGATCAGCGAAGTGAAATCGCCGATCAGAAAAATGACCTGATGCCCGAGGTCCTGCAACTGGCGCATCTTGTTCAGCACGACCGTATGGCCGATATGAATGTCCGGCGCCGTCGGATCGAGGCCGAGCTTGATGCGCAGCGGCTTACCCGTGGCCGCGCTTTTGGCGAGCTTCTGCGCGAATTCGTCTTCGATCAGCAGTTCGTCGCAACCGCGCTTGGCGATGGCGAGCGCATTGCGCACTTCGTCGGTAATCGGAAAGGCTTGCGCGGCAGGTGCGTTGGATTCAGTGGTCATGCTTTGCGGCTTGTGAGGTCAAAATGAGCGGTCGCGGGCGGCACTAACGCCGATGACGAAGCCGTCCGAACAACGCGGCGACATTCGCGAAAATGAGTGCAATTGCAAGTTCGAGCCGACGATTTTACGCGATGACGTGCCCTTTCGCGCCCTTTCGGCCAGCAATCGCGCCCGAATTGCAGAACGAGGCTTTTGACGCCGCTTAACGATTCGGCCAGTTACGCGGATAATCGCGGCTTAGCGGACTCGAGCGAATCGAAGGAGAGCAGCGTGGGTAAAAAGACCGAGGTAATCGAAAGCGGCGCGGCGGACGGCGTGTACTTCGGTTTAATGTCCGGCACGAGCATGGATGGCGTCGATGGCGTCGCGGTGCAGTTCGCGACCGGCAAGACGCCCGTTGTTCTTGGCGAGGCTCACGTCTCGTTCTCGAAGGGTCTGCGCGACGCGCTTTTCGAACTCCAAGCGCCCGGCGCCAACGAGCTTGAACGCGAGGCGCTCGCCGCCAACGCGCTCGCCACGCGCTACGCCGTTTGCTGCCACGAGTTGCAGAGCATGAGCGGCTATTCGTCCACAAAGGTGCGCGCAATCGGCGTGCATGGCCAGACGGTGCGGCATCGGCCGGAAAAGGGTTACACGCGCCAGATAAACAATCCCGCGTTGCTGGCGGAAATGACGAACATCGACGTGATAGCAGATTTCCGCAGCCGCGATGTCGCCGCCGGCGGCCAGGGCGCGCCGCTCGTGCCGGCGTTTCACGCGACGCTCTTCGGCGCGAAAAACGAAACGCGCGTGGTCTGCAATCTCGGCGGTATCAGCAACATCACGATTCTCTCGTCGAGCGGCGCGGTACGCGGCTTCGACTGCGGCCCGGCAAATGCGCTGCTCGACGAATGGGCGCTTCGTCATTTGCAAAGACCCTATGACGACGGCGGACAATTCGCGGCATCGGGTCAAGTCAATCAGGCGCTCCTGAACGCGTTTCTCGATGAACCGTTCTTTCAGGAAGCACCGCCCAAGAGTACCGGGCGCGACTTGTTCAATCCCGCATGGCTCGACGCCAAACTCGCGGCGTTCACGGGCCTCGCTCCCGCCGATGTACAAGCCACGCTCGCCGCGCTGACGGCGACTTCGGTGGCGCGCGAGATCGAGCGTCACGCATCCGACGCCCGAGCGGTCTACGTTTGCGGCGGCGGCGCGCGTAATCCGGTGCTGCTCAGGATGCTTCAACAGGCGCTGGAAGAAAGCGGCGTGGCGGGCGTTCCCGTCATGACGACCGACGCGCTCGGCGTGCCGCCGCAACAGGTCGAGGCTTTTGCCTTCGCATGGCTCGCAATGCGCTGCGTCGCGCGCAAGCCCGGCAATCTGGCAGCCGTGACAGGCGCAGCGGGCGAACGCGTGCTCGGCGCAATCTATCCGCACTGAGCCCACTAAAGCCTGGAAACGAAAACGGAGCCCGAAGGCTCCGTTTTTCATTCGACCGCTAAACCGAACTCAGACCGAGAACGACGATCCGCAACCGCAAGTGGTCGTGGCGTTCGGATTCTTGATCACGAACTGCGCGCCGTTGAGGTCGTCCTTATAGTCGATCTCCGCGCCGACGAGATATTGATAGCTCATCGAATCGACGAGCAATTGCACGCCCGCCTTGTCCATCACGGTATCGTCTTCGTTGACGGCTTCGTCGAACGTAAAACCATACTGGAAGCCCGAGCATCCGCCGCCCTGCACGAACACGCGCAGCTTCAGTTCCGGATTGCCTTCTTCATCGATCAATTGCTTGACCTTGTCCGCGGCCGCGTCGGTGAAGACGAAGGGCAAAGGCATCTCGGTCGTGGGGGTGTCGCTCACAGTGCTCATTCGAATTCTCCAATTAAGCTTCTAACCGCTATTGTAGGGCTCTTCCTAACATCGTGCTCGATGTCCATGAAATCAATGGGCTAAAGCAAATTCGACACAATTTGGCGCAGCGCGCGTCAGAACAAAAAAAGCCGCCGGCACGTGCGGTGCGGGCGGCTTTTTCGGGCAACTTCGCGTCCAGTAAGACGGAGGCGAAGCGCCAAAGCGCTTAACGCTTAGAGAACTGCTTCCGGCGGCGTGCCTTGTGGAAACCGACCTTCTTACGTTCCACTTCACGCGCGTCGCGGGTGACGAAGCCAGCGTTCGACAGTTGCGACTTGAGCGTTGCGTCGTAGTCCATCAGCGCGCGGGTGATGCCGTGGCGAACCGCGCCTGCCTGACCCGTTTCACCGCCGCCCGACACGTTGACCTTGATGTCGAACGTGCTTGCGTGATTCGTGAGTTCCAGCGGCTGACGCACGATCATCAGCGAGGTTTCGCGCGAGAAGTAGTCGGCGATGGGCTTGCCATTGACGACGATATCGCCCTTGCCCGACTTGATGAAGACGCGAGCGACGGCGCTCTTGCGGCGGCCCGTACCGTAGTTCCAGTTACCGATCATGTGGGCTCCCCTTAGATCTCGAGCGCTTTAGGCTGTTGAGCCGTATGCGGATGCGTTGCTTCGGCGTAGACCTTCAGCTTCTTGATCATTGCGTAGCCGAGCGGACCCTTCGGCAGCATGCCCTTCACGGCCTTCTCGAGCGCGCGGCCCGGGAAACGCTCTTGCATTTTGCCAAACGTCGTTTCATAGATGCCGCCCGGGTAGCCCGAGTGACGATAGTACTTCTTGTCCGTAGCTTTATTGCCCGTGACCTTCAGCTTGCCGGCGTTGATGATGATGATGAAATCACCAGTGTCGACGTGCGGGGTGAATTCAGGCTTGTGCTTGCCGCGAAGACGGCGTGCCACTTCGCTGGCGACACGGCCGAGAACCTTATCCGTCGCGTCAATCACGTACCATTCACGCGTCACCTCATGGGCTTTTGCGGAAAACGTCTTCATGATCGATCCAAAAATTTAAATCTGCCCTTGGCTGTTTTCAGCCTTTAGCTTTGTTCGGTCCTGCTTATATGAGCGTTCAAGAACTTGCGTTCAGGACGCGCTGCAGGCTCTCCCTGACTTCTCTTCGCGGGCGTGGAACGAAGAGAACTTTGAATTATAAAGGGAAATAGTCGCGGAGGTCAAAAGAATGACGCTTTTGGGCCCGCCACAAGGGCGCTGTGGGCGAAAAAAAGCCCGAGCGCTGAGGGCTCGGGCTTAATCCACCAAAGGAGGAGGTGGAGGAGACGCGGTAGATGTGTCTAACTGCGACAATCAATGAGACGAGTATAGGCACGGTCATGCGGGGAGGCAAGAAGATTTGCATCGTGAAAGATGAGTTCATAATGTGGAATTTCCATAAAGGTGCAGTGCGCGCGACTTCCCCTTATAAAACATCGCGATAGAACGGATTCAGCGGTCATCCAGAGCGATTTAACCCGCTAGAGTCCTTCCTCCACTTCGCGAATCTGTTATCCGGCGGCAATACCCTCACGTAAAGGTTTGCTCGTCAACCGGTAGATGCGCGCATGCGCAGCCATCCCGACGACCGCGAGCCGCTACAATGAAACCCCTGTAAACGTAGAACGCTGGAGCCTGAGCATGGAAAGCAAAGTGAGCTGGATGGGACCGGACGGCATGGCGTTCGCGGCCGAAACGGGTAGCGGTCATATCGTTACGATGGACGGAGCGCCAGAAGGCGGCGGACGCAATCTCGCGCCGCGTCCGATGGAAATGGTGCTGCTTGGCACCGGCGGCTGCACCGCCTACGACGTGGTGATGATCCTGAAAAAGAGCCGCCAGGAGATTCAAGGCTGCTCCGTCACGCTCAAGGCCGATCGCGCGAGCGAAGATCCCAAGGTCTTCACGAAGATTCACTTTCACTTTACGGTCACGGGCAAGAATCTGAACCCGGCGACCGTCGAGCGCGCGATCAACCTGTCGCATGACAAGTATTGCTCGGCGTCGATCATGCTGGCGAAGACCGCGGAACTGACGCATTCGTTCGATATCGTCGAAGTCTAAGCGAGCGCGCAAGCAAAAAAGAGCCGGGGGGGGGGGGGGGGGGGGGGGGGGGGGGGGTGGGGGGGGGGTGGGGGGGGGGGGGGGGGGGGGTTTGGGGCCGGCCTTCGCCCCCCACGGAGCGCCCGTGGGCGGGCGCCCGGTAGGG